>JAYVBR010000284.1:0-7203 GCA_043750395.1 Bacteroidota bacterium
GCAAAAAACTGGAATATTATAAATACTGATTTAGAAAAAGATATTAACGAAGTATTAACCAGTTACGAGTTTTCACTCCAACAAATGATATTGTCAAACGAAAATACGCCAGAAACCGAAAAAATATTAAACCAACAATTAAAAGAATGGTCAAATTTTAAACCTAATTTTTTGTTTGAAAATAAAACAGTTGTTTCAGAAACGGTTGTAGAAAATACTAACAATATTTTAAAAGAATGGAATAAACTTGCCAGTATTTATCAAAAAACATTTTTTAATTCAAATGTTGTTTCTGGTCTTTAAAATATAAAAACTTCTTACTGGATTAAATATTTTGGTTATGTTTTTAGTAAGTTGTGGGTTTTCATAATTTCGATATCATTTTGTCATTGCTTCGCCAGTCGTACTTTCAGGCTCGGGTCAGGCTCGGGTTCGACAATAGGAGAAATCAAATTAGTTGCTCGATTTTTGTTATTTCTTCTAAGTCGAAATGACAAATAGAAGATTTATTACAATGAAATAAAGAGTTTGAAATACCAACATTATTCTAAAAACAAAACCAATATTTTTTAAAAGTTAAATTAATTTTTTTTACTTTAAATTTAATTTTATTATAAAATTATTTCTGAACAACAAATTTAAATATTTTCTTTATGTCTGTATTTGATAATTCAAGAAAATAAACACCATTAAATAAATTACTAACATCAATTTTGTCAATATTTAATTTTTCATTGGCTAATAATTGCCCTGCAATAGTATAAATTTTGTAACTTTCAATTCCAGCGATAGTATTTAAAGTTAATGATGTTGTTGCTGGATTTGGACTTATCATTAAATTATCAAACACAAAATTATCATTTGCAAGTGGCGCAGCGTTAATGACTGTAACTTTTAAATCATCAAAATAAAAACCATCTGCATTTTGAAAACTATCTGATCTAAATCTAAAACGTAATAAAATATTTGTCCCAAAATAATCTGATAAATCAATTGTTTCTTTAACCCAGTTGGATTGAATTCCGTCATAAAGTGGCATATTTAAATTTTGACTGATTGTTCCATTGCTTGAATATTTTCCACATTGCGGAATCCACGTAATTCCATTATTATTAGAAATTTCAATTGTTGTGTAATCATAACCTTTTTCTATGTTCCATTTTGTATAGAAACTCAATTCGGCTTTTAAAACATTATTCAAATTTATTGGATTTGTTGTCCTAATATTCGAGTTTTTTGAATTTGAATACAAACCATTTGGTGAATCGGTTATGCAAGAACTTGGCGAGTAAGAAGTTGTTAGAGTAGTTCCCCAGCCACTTGCTGTTGCAGTCAATTGCGATAAATTGTTGCCTGTGTCGTTAAAAACTGTTGTTTTTGTTCCAAAATATTTGGTAATGTTATATGATTGGGTTGAAATTCCATTATTAACCTCTACTAAAAAAATTATAGATTCGCCTTGTGCAATATTTGGATTCAGATTAATTTGAAAACTATTATTTGAGTCAACATTATAAGCTAAACTTGAAAAAGTTATTGGACTTGAAACATTAGAAATATTAGATGAAAAAGGAACAATTGTAACTATAAAATTTAGATTATCAACCAATCCTAATCTTTTTAGAGAAAAATCAAAATTGAAGTTGGTTGTCGAAATAAAATTTTCGGTTTTATCTTCTAAAGTTGCATAATTATGCAAGAATCGCAATGCTGTTAAGTTGGTATACAGCATATTTCGGTTATTAATAATAGTTTGTGCTGGCGAATCCCAAAACGAACCACCAACCTCGGGAGTAAATGCGAAAATTTTCGGTTTTGTTGTTACATCTGCATACATCCAATCGTCAGAATCGCCTGACGCAGGGTACAAATCTGCTGCTAATTGGTTAATATATTTGTTATATTTAACCATTTCGCCTGATATTCCTTTAAAAATATTATCGTCGACAGTTGGCGAATTGACTTCGTTTCCAAAAGGATACAAAACCAGACTACTATATGTATGAGCATTCATTGCAACCAAGAAATTTTTTTGTTCACAAAACCATTTAATAGCTTGGTTTTCTGGTTCAGTAAAAGCTGCGGTTCCGCAATAAACGTCACTATTTGTGTCAGTTAAAGAAATTCCGGTTGTGCCCCAACCATAGGCATAATTTCTGTTGTTATCAACCCCAAAATTACCATCAGAATGAACGCGACGGTTTTTTCGCCATAGCCCACCACCAGCTGGAGTTGCAGTTTGATTATAAATATAGCCATCTGGATTTACAATCGGAATACAGAAAATTTCAGTATTGTCAACTAAGTTTTTAATTTCTAGATTTGTGCTATAATTTTCTAAAATATACCACATAAAATAAATCAATTGCTGCATTGATCCAGGTTCTCTAGCGTGATGAACAGCATCAAATAAAATTCTTTTTTCATTTTCATCAACTTCAGGATTATCAGATATTTTTACAAATTGTAACGAACGGTTTTCAAAAGTCAAAATGGTTCCAACATTTGCTTTAGCTGTTATTAAATTTGGATATAAGTTACGCATTTCGTCTAATTCAGACATACATTCTTCATAAGTCAGAAAACCAGCCATTGAACCTGTGTTGTAATTTATTGGATCGCTAAAAGCAAAACCTTGATTTTCGCATTGCGGATTTACATTTCTAGAATTTATATTTTCTTGAACAAATGCTTGCATATCGGCAATAACAACATCGACTAATTTTCCAGAATTTTTAAGATTTTGGACAAATGTTTCCGGGATTTCACATTCAATAAACGACCCTTTTTTCTGATGGAAATGGTCAATTTCGTTGTCACGAATGATTTGTTGCAATTCGGTTTGAGAATTGAAATGAATTCTAACTTTTTGGTATTTTTCTTGAGAAAATCCAATCGTTAGAAACAACAAGAAAATGTATTTTAAATTTTTCATAATCTAATTTTATAAAGCCAATTTACTATTTTTATATCCATAAATGAAATAAAATATTAATCCTAAAACCAACCAACAACCAAACCACATCCAGTTAGAAACTGCCATTCCTGTCAATAAATAACAGCAAGAAACTAAACCAAGTAACGGAATTAATGATAAATTTTTAGTAAACGATAAAAACATCATTACTACACAAACAATCAAGAAAACCAACATTGGCAAATTGGTAGCCATTTTTCCATTTGAGAAATCAAGAATATTTTTGAAAAAATTAGGCAAATAATTTAATGTCAATCCAGTTCCTAATACTACAATTGCAGGAAAAATAAATTTAGAATTAATATACGGAATTCTGAATTTCCCTTTAGTTTGTCTTTCGATTAATTCGGCTTCGCTTTGAGGAGAAAGCATCAAAACGCCACCGCAAACCAATACAAATGCAAACAAAGTCCCGATTGATGTAAAATCTAAAACAAAATTTTCGTCTGTAAAAAATATTGGAATTCCAACAACTAAACCTGTTACAATTGTTGCAAATCCTGGAGTTTTATATTTCGGATGAATTTCGGCAAATTTTTCGGGCATTAAACCATCTCGAGACATTGTCATCCAAATTCGAGGTTGCCCCATTTGAAAAACCAATAAAACGCTTGTCATAGCAACAACGGCAGCGATTGAAACTATAAATAACATCCATTTAACACCTTTCAATGCAAAAATTTCAGCTAACGGATCGCTAACGCCAAGCAATTCATAAGAGACCATTCCTGTGATTACTAACGCTAAAACAATAAAAACTATAGTACAAATTACCAACGAATATATCATTCCTTTTGGTAAGTCTCGTTGCGGATTTTTGCTTTCTTCGGCCAATGTCGAAACAGCATCGAAACCAATATAGGCAAAGAAAACTGCCGAAACGCCGCCCATTACTCCACTAAACCCATTTGGCATAAATGGTGTCCAATTTTCAATATCTATATAAAATGCACCAACAACAATTACTAATGCAATTATCGCTAACTTTATGTAAACCATTATGTTACTAAAATTTTTAGATTCTTTCGTGCCTCGATAAACCAAATAGGTAATTAAAATATTAATAACAACCGCTGGCAAATCGAAAATGATTTTTAAACCAGCTATTACAGGAGCATTTTGCCAAGCCATCAATCCCTCGATTCCTTTGTTAGCAATAAATGCGTCTTGTGCTGATTTGTAATTTATAGTCAACCATTCAGGCAAATGAATGCTAAAAGTTTCAAGTAAATTGGTAAAATAGCCACTCCAAGAAAAAGCAATATAAATGTTTCCAATAGAATATTCCATAATCAATGCCCAACCAATAATCCAAGCAAAAATTTCTCCGAAAGATACATAGGCATAAGTATAAGCCGAACCTGAAACTGGCACTCGCGAAGCAAATTCAGCATAACACATTGCCGTAAATCCGCACGCAATAGCACACATTATGTATAACAAAACTACTGCTGGTCCACCCGAAAAACAAGCGTTTCCGATTGCAGAAAAAGTTCCACCACCGATTATTGCAGCTATTCCAAAAAAAGTTAAATCTTTAACTGTTAGCACTTTATTTAATCCTGAACTTTCGTGGTCGCTGTCTTCTTGAAGAATTGCTTTTGTTGATTTTTTTCTGAATAAACTATTAAATGACATAAATATTTTTGGTTTGGTTTTTTTAGTTGAATTGAAAAACAAATATAGCATAATATTGTGATAAATGTTCATTATAAAAAGTGATGATGTATTTCCATAAATAGGTATAAATGTTTGAAATAAAATTCAAATAAAATTATTAAAATAAGTAATTTTGTAAATCTAAATTTCCCAATAAATATTTATGACTTTTTTCAATAGATTATTCAATATAATTGTAATATTTTTTTTATTTTCATACAATACAAATGCGCAAGAAATCACGCATCCAAAAAATGAATTTCGAGCCGTTTGGATTGCAACTGTTGCCAATATTGACTGGCCAAAACAACGAACCGATTCGGTTGCCAAACAACAAAAAGATTTTATTGAAATTCTTGATAATTATAAAAAATTAAATTACAACGCAGTAATTGTTCAAGTTCGCAGCGTTGGCGATGCTTTCTATCCATCTAATCTGGCGCCTTGGTCACGTTTTTTGACTGGAAAAGAAGGGCAAGCTCCAAAAACTAATATCAATTTATTAACTTGGATGATTGCCGAATCTCACAATCGTGGTTTTGAATTTCACGCTTGGTTCAATCCTTATCGGGCAACTTCCGACTTAAATTTAAGAAATTTATCCGAAAATCACGATTTTAATATTCACAAAGATTGGATGATTAAATATGGAGACAAATATTATTACAATCCTGGTTTGCCAGAAGTTGAATCACATTTGATAAAAATTGTTGAAGAAGTTGTCCGAAATTATGATATTGATGCAGTGCATTTCGATGATTATTTTTATCCTTATCGAATTCATAAAGTCGAATTTAATGATAAAATAGCATTCGAAAAATATGGAAATGGATTATTATTAGACGATTGGCGTCGTTCGAATGTCAATAATTTAGTTCAAAAATTGAATGTAGCTATTAAAAATATCAAACCTTACGTTCAGTTTGGAATCAGTCCATTTGGGGTTTGGCGCAATAAATCTTCAGACGAAAAAGGTTCAGAGACAACGGCTGGACAAACCAATTACGACGATTTATTTGCCGACACAATGCTTTGGGACAATAACAAATGGATTGATTATATTATTCCGCAATTGTATTGGAGTTTGGAACATCCAAAAGCATCGCATTCAAAATTATTGAAATGGTGGTCCCAAAATTCTAAAAATGTGGCTTTATATATTGGTAACGGAACTTATAAAATTAAAGCCGATTCGGACAAAAGATGGAATGACGAAAATGAGATTCCTAATCAAGTAAATGCTGCTAGAAGTTTCAAAAACATTTATGGAAATGCCTACTTTAGTGCTAAATCTTTAATGAATAGAAATCAAAATGTTGTTGATACTTTATTAGCAAATCAATACAAATATCCAGCAATTCCTTATGTTGTTCCTAATTTTAAGAAAGAAATCATAGTTACACCGTTTGTAGAATCAATTGTAAAAAATGACAATTCGTTTACAATTAAATTACCAATGTACAACATCAAAAGTTTAGTTTTATATAGCGTAAAAAACGATTCAGAAATAAATATTAATGATGCTTCGCAAATAATTGATAAGTACTTTGTCAAAGAAATTGACGGTTTTATGCAAATTGAAATTCCGAATAAAAATGTTCTTGAGAATAATAAATATGCGATTACTTTTATTGATTTATATGGAAATGAAAGCAATTCAATCGAAATTTATTTCAAATAGTAAAACAATCGTTTTTAAAAATTAAAAAGGGACTACAACCCGAATTTAAAAGAGTAAATTGGTTAAACAATACCAAAAATTTACAATAAAAATATTGATTTTAATTTTACAAACTTTATTGTGTGTTGGAAATAAATTATTAAAATTTGTTAAATAAAAAGTATAAAATTATTTCATTTGTGCTAATATGTTTAATTTGTGGTAAAAAAATAATCCATAACACTTTCATTAAATAATAAAAACTTATTACATTATAAGAAATCATAATAAAAACTTATATAAAGAACTTAAACTTTATTTAAATTTGTAATAAAAATTAAATCTAAAACTATTATAATATGGAAAATATGAAAAACTCAAACGGAGAATCAAAATGTCCTTTTTCTAGTGGAACTGTAAAACAAGCAGCTGGTGCAAGTCCAATAAACCGCGATTGGTGGCCTAATCAATTAAAATTGAATATTTTGCGTCAACACTCATCGTTATCAAACCCGATGAATCTTAATTTTAATTACGCAGAAGCATTTAAAAGTGTAAATTTTAGCGGATTAAAAAAAGATATTAACGAATTAATGACAACTTCACAAGATTGGTGGCCAGAAGATTATGGACATTATGGCCCTTTTATGATTCGTATGGCTTGGCACGCTGCTGGAACATACAGAATTGGTGACGGTCGTGGTGGTGCAGGTTCAGGAATGCAACGTTTTGCACCATTAAATTCCTGGCCAGATAACGGAAATCTTGACAAAGCCAGACTTTTGCTTTGGCCGATAAAACAAAAATATGGCAAGAAACTATCTTGGGCAGATTTAATGGTTTTGGCTGGAAATTGCGCTTTAGAAACAATGGATTTTAAAACTTTTGGTTTTGGTGGCGGTCGTGA
>JAYVBR010000285.1:0-7203 GCA_043750395.1 Bacteroidota bacterium
AACGCATCGATTGGCAGAATTTAATCCGCGTGGCACCGATGTTCCTGTGGTTTTAGATTTAATGATACATGACATTGACGCGATTTTGAGTGTTGTAAAATCAAAAGTCGCAGCCATTCATGCAAGTGGTGTTTCGGTCATTTCAGACTCGCCAGACATTGCCAATGCTCGAATCGAGTTTGAAAATGGTTGTGTTGCCAATTTGACAGCCAGCAGAATTTCTTTAAAAAATATGCGTAAATCACGTTTCTTTCAAAAAGATGCCTACATATCAGTAGATTTTTTAGAGAAAAAATGTGAAGTTGTCAAAATGAAGGATGCGCCCGATAATCCAGGCGATTTTGATATGATTCTGCAAAATGCCGAAGGTCTGAAAAAACAAATATATTTTGAAAATCCTGAGGTGTCACTAAACAATGCCATTTTAGACGAACTAGAATCTTTTGCCGACGCAATAAATAATAATTCAACCCCAGTTGTAACTTTAGACGATGGAACAAATGCTTTGAGAGTTGCCTATCAGATTATTGAATCGATGAAAAAATAATTAAAATTTATCTCAAGTTTCAAGTTTCAAGTTCTACTAATAACTTGAAATTTGAAACTTTTAAACAAAAATAAAAAATGAAAATAATAGCCGTAATAGGTGCTGGAACAATGGGCAACGGAATTGCTCATACCTTTGCACAATCAGGTTTTACAGTAAAATTAATCGATGTTTCTGAGAAATCTCTCGATAAAGGAATGGCAACAATCGCCGCAAACCTTGACAGAATGATTGCAAAAGGAACAATCACAGAAGCCGATAAAGCCAAAACAATAACCAATATTATTACTTACACTGATATAAAAGATGGTGTTGTAGGTGTTGATTTAGTTGTTGAAGCCGCAACCGAAAATGTAGAATTGAAACTCAATATTTTCAAACAATTGAACGACGTTTGTTCGCACAACACAATTTTAGCAACCAATACTTCATCAATTTCGATTACTCAAATAGGTTCGGTAGTTACTCATCCTGAACGTGTTATCGGAATGCATTTTATGAATCCAGTGCCAATTATGAAATTGGTCGAAATTATTCGTGGTTACAACACATCTGATGAAGTTACAAAAATCATTATGGAATTATCCGAAAAACTAGGCAAAACTCCAGTCGAAGTAAATGATTATCCTGGATTTGTTGCCAACAGAATTTTGATGCCAATGATAAACGAAGCAATCGAAACTTTATACAACAAAGTTGCTGGCGTTTATGAAATTGACACCGTAATGAAACTCGGAATGGGTCAACCAATGGGACCATTGCAACTAGCCGATTTTATTGGACTTGATGTTTGTTTAGCAATATTAAATGTTATGTATGATGGATTTAAAAATCCAAAATATGCACCTTGTCCGTTGTTAGTAAATATGGTTCGAGCAGGAAAATTAGGTCAAAAATCTGGAGAAGGTTTTTATGATTATTCCGAAAGTAAAAAAGCAGAAAAAATCGCAAAACAATTCAAAGTGGTTTAACTAAAAAAGACACAAAGTTTTTCACAAATCTCACAAAAAAAAGTTTGTTTTAATTCTGTGTTTTCTGTTTTATATTAAAAAATAAAAACTGTATGTCATTGTGTCCTTTGTGAAAAACTTTGTGTCCTTTGTGGTTAAATAAATATGGCAAAAATAATACCTTTCAAAGCAGTTCGTCCAACATCAGACAAAGTCAGTTTGGTTACATCGCGTTCGTATGATGAATATTCGAGTGCAGAATTGGCATCACAATTGGATTTTAATCCGTTTTCGTTTTTGCATATTCTGAATCCAATTTATGAAAATCAGCAGAAAGTTGGATTAGAAAAACGTTTTAAATTAGTGGCTCAGAAATACAAAGAGTTCAAAAATGATAATGTTTTTTTGAGAGAAAATAATCCTGTTTTCTACATTTATGAAATTCAAGCAAAAAATCAGAATTTTACTGGAATTATCGCTGGAACATCAATCAAAGATTATCAAGAAAATATAATCAAAAAACACGAAGATACTTTGCAATATCGTGTTGAAGTTTTCAAAGATTATTTACACCAAACGGGTTTTAATACCGAACCTGTTTTATTGACTTATAAAGATGATACTGAATTGAATTCTTGGATAAATTTCAAGAAAAATCAACCCAGAATTTACGAATTTTCGACCAAAAAGAAAGAAAAACATTTACTTTGGAAAATAGAACACCAGCCAGAAATAGAATATATTCAAAATAAATTCGAAGAAATTGGCGATTTATATATTGCCGATGGACATCACAGAACAGCATCTGCAGAAATGCTATTTGAGCAAGATAAAAAATCAGGTAATCAAAATCTGAATTATTTTATGAGCTACTTAATTGCCGAAAGCAATGTCAAAATTTATGAATACAACCGAATTATTAGAGACTTGAACAACCATTCGAAAACCGATTTTTTAGAACTTTTATCATATACTTTTTGGGTAAAAAACAAAGAACAAGAATTGTGGAAACCAACCAAAAAATTCGAATTCGGAATGTATCTCGATAACGAGTTTTATAGTTTAACTTTAAAAGATGAACATAGTTTTACAACAATTCTAGAAAGACTCGATGCCCAAATTCTATTCGAAAAAGTATTGCAACCCATTTTAGGAATTAATGATTTGCGCAATGACGAGCGCATTGATTACATTCCTGGAAACCAATCAATAATAACAATAAAAGAAGTAGTTGACGAAGGCGAATTCGAAGTTGGTTTTATGTTATTTCCAACCGAAATTTCTGAAATAAAATCACTTGCAGACAATAACTTGATAATGCCTCCAAAAAGTACTTATATAGAACCGAAGTTTCGAAGTGGTTTGGTGGTTTATGAATTGTAGAAAAAGAAATAAGAAAAAAGAAACAAGAAAATCAATGTCAATAAAAACCAATTTACTCGAAATAAAATCTACAATTCCAGAAAATATAACTCTTGTTGCAGTTTCTAAAACTAAACCTGTTTCTGATTTAATGGAAGCTTACGAAGCTGGTCAACGCATTTTTGGCGAAAATAAAATCCAAGAAATGACAGAAAAGTGGGAATCAATGCCAAAAGATATCGAGTGGCAAATGATTGGTCACGTGCAAACCAATAAAGTGAAATTTATGGCAGAATATGTAAACCTAATTCACGGAGTTGATAGCCTGAAATTACTCGAAGAAATTGACAAGCAAGCCAAAAAACACAATCGAATTATTGATTGTCTTTTGCAAATGCACATCGCAGAAGAAGAAACAAAATTTGGATTAAACGAGCAAGAATTAAACGAAATTCTAAATTCGGAATCATTCAAAAATCTTAAAAATATTCAAATTGTTGGATTAATGGGAATGGCAACATTCACCAATAATCAATCGCAAATAAAAAAAGAATTCCAAAATTTGAAAATTATTTTTAATCAGTTAATCGAGCAACCCACAACCTACAACCTGCAACCCACAACCCTTTCAATGGGAATGTCAGGAGATTATCAACTTGCTATTGACTGTGGAAGTACGATGGTTAGAATTGGAAGTAGTATCTTTGGAAACAGAGCCCCCTAACCCCCAAAGGGGGAATTTCAAAATTATAAATAAAATAATTTTTATGAATTAAAATAAAAATGAGGATAAAAATATATTCAATATCAATTGCTAATTCCCCCTTCGGGGGTTAGGGGGCTTATATGTACGCAATACTCGACATAGAAACCACCGGAGGACAATTCAACGAAGAAGGCATTACCGAAATCGCCATTTACAAATTCGACGGACACGAAATTGTAGACCAATTCATCAGTTTGGTTAATCCCGAAAAACCGATTCAGCCATTTGTAGTTAAACTCACAGGGATTAACAACGAAATGCTTAAAGGCGCACCAAAATTCCACGAAATTGCCAAAAGAATAGTCGAAATCACTAACGATTGCATATTTGTGGCACACAATGTCAGTTTCGATTATCGGGTTTTGCGCACCGAATTCCGACGATTAGGCTACGATTTTAATTGCAAAAATCTTTGCACAGTCGAATTATCACAAAAATTAATGCCTGAACAACCGTCTCACAGTTTAGGCAAATTGGTTCGTGCACTCGGAATTCCAATGGCAGATAGACATCGGGCAACTGGCGATGCACTTGCAACCGTAAAATTGTTCAAAATGTTACTAGACAAAGACGTTGAGAAAACGATTCTAACCGAACTTATTAAATCTGAAATCGAAAAAGGAATTGCACCAAATTTGCGAGATATAATGGAAAGTATGCCTTCAACCACTGGTGTTTATTACATTCATAACATCAACGGAAAACTAATTTACATCGGAAAAAGTAAAAATATCCGCAAACGCATCAACCAACATTTTACAGGAACTGACAAAAAATCACTCAAAATTCAAGCCGAAGTTTATACCGTAACTTATGAAGAAACAGGTTCAGAATTAATTGCTTTACTCAAAGAATCCGAAGAAATAAAAATCAATAAACCTATTTTCAATCGTGCGCAACGCAAGAGTTTGTTCAATTTAGCATTGTATATTGAGCCTGACGAAAATGGTTATTTGAACTTAAAAATTCAAAAAACCGATGGTCGCCGAAAAGAAATAACCTCGTTTACATCGCTCACCGAAGCCAAAAACGCAATGTTCAGAATAACAGCGCATTACAAATTGTGTCAAAAACTAACAGGCTTGTATATTGCCAAAAAAGAATGTTTTCAATATAAAATAAAAGAATGCGATGGCGCTTGCATTGGCGCCGTTTCTGTCGAAGAATATAATGCTCGAGTTCAAGAATTTATAACCAAAAACTCGTTCGAAAATCAAAATATGATAATCATCGATAAAGGTCGAAAAATATCCGAAAAAAGTGCCATTCTCATCGAAAACGGCATTTATAAAGGCTTTGCATTTTTCGATTTAAACTATCAAATCAATAATCCTGAAGTCTTGCGAAACATCATAATCCCGATGCAAAACAACCGCGATGTCAAGAATATTTTGCAAAGTCACGTTCGGAAAAGTAAATTTTTAAAAATAATAAATTTTTGAAGCCAATCGCGCCATCATTCCAAAAAAATTGTTTTAAAGCCCAATTTTTCTAAGACTTTGCAAGAACTTCCGTTGGTCGTTTTGCAAAATCAAGAAAAAAAGGCTTTAAAACAATTTGTTTTTCCCTTTTGTCACGGCTAGAGCAAACCAATTTCTAAAAACATTTATTTACAATTTGAAACCTTAAACTTGAAACAAAAAAAATTAATTATAATAATTGGTCCAACCGCAATTGGCAAAACCGCATTAAGCATTGCTTTAGCAAAATATTTCAATTGCGAAATAATTTCTTGCGACAGCCGACAATTTTTCAAAGAAATGAAAATCGGAACAGCAGTTCCAAGTGATTTAGAATTATCGCAAGCCAAACATCATTTTATTCAAAACAAATCAATTTTTGACAATTACACAGTTGGCGATTTCGAAAAAGAAGCCATTGCAAAACTAGATGAACTTTTTGAAACCAACGATTATGCCATTTTAGTTGGTGGATCTGGACTTTATGTTGATGCCATCTTGAAAGGAATGGATTCGTTTCCAGAAATAGAAAAATCAGTTCTAGAAGATATTAAAATACATTACAAAATTATAGGATTAAGATATTTACAAGAAAAATTACAAGAACTAGACCCAAATTATTTCAATAAACTAAAATCAGAAAATCCACAAACATTGTTAAATCCGCAACGTATGATGCGATTTGTAGAAGTTTGCATTGGTTCAGGAAAACCATATTCAAGTTATTTGAATAAAGAAAAAAACATTAGAAATTTCACACCTATTATTATTGGATTAGAAGCCGACCGAAAAATAGTTTACGATCGAATTAACCAACGAGTTGATTTAATGATGAATGAAGGTTTGTTAGCCGAAGCCGAAAAATTATATTCAAATAAAGATTTAAACGCTTTGCAAACAGTTGGTTATCGAGAATTATTTCAATTTTTCGACAAAGAAATTTCATTAGAATTCGCAATCGAAGAAATCAAAAAAAATACCAGAAGATTCTCTAAAAGGCAAATGACTTGGTTTAAAAGAACAGAAAATACGGTTTGGATTGATAATAACAGCAGTTTTGAATTTGTATTAAAAGTCATAAGTTCAAATAATATTTAACAATTTTAATTATGGTTTAGTTAAATTTAAAAATTTTTAAACAAAACTCAATTTTTACCCGAATCGACTATTTAACAACAGTTAAATAACTTATAATTTTTTTATTTTAAACAATATTTTTTAGCTACAACGTTATAGCTTTGTATAAATAATCAATTAAAAAAAATTATGAAAAATTTATTTAAAATTAATAAGTTTGCAATTTTAACAATTATTGCTTTCTTAGGATTTTCTTCTTGTAATGATGATACTGTAACGCCAATTACACCTCCACAAGAACAAGACAACACAATTGCAGGAAAAGCAGTTGCAACTGCTGATTTGTCAATTCTAGTTGCAGCTTTGACCAAAACAAATTTAGTTGCTACCTTGAGAGGTGCTGGACCATTTACAGTTTTTGCTCCAAACAATGCAGCTTTTGGTACAGCAAATATTACTGTTGCCTCAATTAACGCTTCTACACCCGCAGAAGTTGAAGCACTAAAACAAATTTTGTTAAATCACGTTGTTTCTGGATCAACACTTTCAGGGCAATTATCTGACAATTCTTATTTTAAAACTTTGGGACTTGGTGCTGCATCTGCAACAAATAAACTGAGTATGTTTGTTAAGAAAACAACAACTGGTGCAATTACAACTGTTAAATTAAATAATAATTCAACAGTTTTAACTCCTGACGTAATTGCTTCAAATGGTGTAATTCATATTGTTGATAAAGTAATAACAGCACCAACAATTATTGATTTGGCTGTAGCTAACTCTAATTTTTCTTCATTAGCAACTTCACTTACAACTGCAAGTTTGATTGCTACACTTCAAGGAGCTGGACCATTTACAGTCTTTGCGCCTGACAATACTGCTTTTTCAAACTTGACTACAGAGTTGGCACCAACAGTTCCTTCAACTGCTCAATTAACAAATGTGTTAAAATACCACGTTGTATCTGGCAATTTTTTAGCTTCTAATTTAGCAGCAGTTGTTGCTGCTGGGCCAACTACAACTCTAAACCCACAAAAATTT
>JAYVBR010000286.1:0-3092 GCA_043750395.1 Bacteroidota bacterium
AGTTGCCATTTTCAGGCTCAGGTTCGACGAAAGGAGAAATCACATAAATCGAGCAACTAATGAGATTTCTCTTATTGTCGAACCTGAGCCTGACACGAGCCCGAGTGCGAATTGGCCAAGCAAAGTACGAACTGGCGAAGCAATGAAAAATGAGTAACCAAATTATGAAAATCCACAACTTTCTAAAACATAACCAATAATATTGAACCGAAGTTATTCAACAACAATTCGTTTCACAGTTTTATAATTTCCGTTTTGAATTGTAATCAAGTAAATTCCTGATTGAATGTTATTTAACTTTAAATCTTGATTGAATAAACCATTGTTTTCATAAGTTTCAGTAAATATTTTTCTGCCTCGAATGTCGTTAATATTTATTTTTACATCGCTATTAGAATCTGAATTGAACGAAATTTTAAAATTTCCGTTATTTGGATTTGGTGCCAAAACAAAATTTTCGAAACCAAAACCATTCGATGCTAAATTCGGAGAAACTGTAAAAGTTCTAGAATTTACTGCATAAAAAATATTATCAACAGCTTGAACCATCAATCTGCAAGTTGTTGAATTAATGTTGTTTGGAATATTGATTGTTTCGGTTCCATCATTTGGAGTATTTGCTATTAAAGGTGTAGAAAAAGTCAATCCATTGTCTGTTGATAATAAAATATTTACAAATGCTGTATTGATTCCATTAGAAGTAGTTCCTGCAACATTCCAAGTAATGGTTTGACTAGAAAGTCCTGCCCAAGTAATGCCAGTTGTGTTTTGCGAAGTAACTGCAAACGGTCCAGCGGTGCCATTGACTGTCAAAACCATATCGTCACGACCCGTTTGTCCGCCTTGCAAAGCTGCATTGTCACGGACTGTTAAAGAAAAATTTTGAGTTCTTGCAACATTAGAAATCACTTCCCAAGTTGGGTCTAAAATACCCGCCACTACGCTTGACAATTTAGGCATGTAACGATTTGGTGATGTTGTTGGCGAAAGACTTCTAAAATTTGGACCACCAGTTGCGGTTTGTGTTGGTGGCTGGGTTGCAGATTGCACATCTGTGCCTTCCCAACAATAAGTCAATGTGTTTGGATTGTTTGAATCGGTTGCACTTCCTTGCAAAACATATGCAGTTCCTTTTGGTATAGTATAATTCAAGCCAGCAATTGCAATTGGTGCAGCGTTACCATTATTAGTAAATGCAGCACAATTAGAAACGCCATTTATTTGATCAACCATTTGTGCAATACTTACAGAATGAAAATAGGCATCAGAGAAATTTTGAACATTGGGTGCACAAATACCTGCATAAGCCATAATAGTCGATCCACTACCTGGTTCTACTGCTGTCGATGGATCAACATTATCATCGCAAGAGTTTCTAAATGTATGAAAAGAACCAAATTGATGTCCTATTTCGTGAGCTACATAATCAACATCATATGGATCGCCAACGGGTTCTGATGCTCCAGTTATTCCATTTGCTTTGCTGTTGCTACTACAAGGTGCTGGACCAGCTAATCCACCACCACCAGTGCTTACTGTGTGACCAATATCAAAATTTGCCGAACCAATTATCGAAGTTATTTGTGCTTGACTTTCATTTATTAACAAGTCTGAATTATCGTTGGTGAAGCTATCGGTATCGACAAAAATTATTAGATTATTATTGGCAATTAAATTCATTCTTAATGACATATCCTTTTCGTAAATTCCATTAACCCTTGTCATTGTTACGCCCATTGCTGCTAAAACAACGGCTTTTTGGCTTAAAAGTGTTGGAGTTGGAATTCCCAAAGCATTTGCCGCTGAAATATGATAAGCAGAATATTCAATAGTGCTTGCCATTGCCAATCTAAACACTCTAAATTTACCATCACTAGCACGAAGAATATTTGTTGGGTTTGCAACTTGATTATCTAAAGCAAATTCTTGACTGCTTTTGGTCAAACATTCAAAATTTCGACTTCTAGAAATATTAGATCTTTTGTAAACAATATAATTATTCAAATCTTTAGTGTAAGTATCAATATATGTAGTTTCTGAATTTCCAGAAAAAGACATTGTATGCAATCCAAATAAGGTTACACTAAATCGAATAGTAGCAGTTTTGTCAACAACTCCTTTTCCAATATATGATTTAATGTCTGGAAATTTATCTGACAATCCTTTTTCCATAATTGGTGCTTCAAAAATTTTAAAGCTTTCTAAAATGCCGTCCGCATTTGGAAATGAAATAAAAACATTAGAATTGTTTTCGGTATCTAAAGGAGCAGAAAGTAACAAATTTTTAAGCAATTGCAAATTAATTGAAAACAATTGAAATTCTGTTGGCATTGACGCTCGGTCCATTTTTGACAACAAACTAATTTCTTTCTCAGAAGTTTTTTTCCAAATATTATCTTGTGCAAAACAACAAGACATTGAAAACAAGATTATTAAAAATTGAATCTTTTTCATTTTATAAGTTTTTGATTCAACAAATATAAATTTTTTATTTGTTAAAAATAAATTTTAATTACAAAGGTTGTATTACACCTCTACAATTAATGTTTTATAAAATAAATTCCTTTAAAAAACAATAACTAACCTTTTTTTATAAATCAAAACAAATGGCAATAACATCATTATATTAAAAAAGCTATCTTTGCACAAATTATAGAATATTATGAACAACAAGGAAGGCAATAACGGTGGATCTGGAGCAAGAAAAAGTTCTCGCCCAAGTTCTAATAAGCCAACCCGAGGCGGAGCCGAACGGACTGGAAGTAAACCTGCAATGGCAAAACGTGCCCAAGGTCCAAAAAAAGACAAACCTAAATCTAAAATAGAAGCGGTTGACCCAAATAAAATTGAAAAAAAACCTAATCAAGCTCCAAAACGACCAAAAGTTAAGGACGAAATTCGTTTGAACAAATACATTTCGAACTCTGGAGTCTGTTCTCGACGTGACGCTGATATTTACATTCAATCAGGTAATGTAAAAGTTAATGGTATTCCAGTTACCGAAATGGGTTATATGGTAAAACCTAATGATGTTATCAATTTTGATGGAGCAGTTTTAACTCCAGAAAAAAAAGAATACATTTTGCTAAACA
>JAYVBR010000287.1:0-3083 GCA_043750395.1 Bacteroidota bacterium
CCGAAAAACAACTGGCCTTTTTACAAGAGAATTTCCGTTGATAAATTTGATTCATTTTTCGACAATTCCTTGGATAAATTTCACATCGCTTTCGCACGCACGAAATTTCACTTTTCAAGATAGTTGTCCGAAAATTACTTTTGGTAAAATGACAATTTCAAAAAAAGGAAAACGAAAAATGGCAATGTCAATTCACGTTCACCACGGATTGGTCGATGGCTATCACATAGGAGAATTTGTTACTTTATTTCAAAAATTGATGAACGAATAATGCTACCAATCGCTTTTCACCCAATATACAAACATCCGTTGCCAGAAGGTCATCGTTTTCCGATGTTAAAATATGATTTGTTGCCAAAACAATTATTATACGAAGGAACTGCAGAAAAAACTGATTTTTTCGAACCAGAAATTTGCGATTTGAAAAATGTTTTGGCAATTCACCAACAACAATATGTTGATGATTTATTGAATTTAACTTTAGATCCAAAATTGGCTCGAAAGATTGGTTTCCCACTTTCAAATGAATTAATCGAACGTGAATTGCGAATTGCTCAAGGCACAATTTTGGGTTGCGAAAAAGCTTTACAATATGGAATTGCTTTCAATATTGCAGGCGGAACACACCATGCATTTAGCAATCGTGGCGAAGCTTTTTGCATGTTAAACGACCAAGCAATTGGTGCGCAATATTTGATTGAAAAAAAAATTGCAAAACGAATTTTGATAGTCGATCTTGATGTTCATCAAGGCAATGGAACTGCTGAAATTTTTTCAAAAAAAGATAAAGTTTTCACTTTTTCTATGCATGGAAAAACCAATTATCCTTTTAAAAAAGAAATTTCTGATTTGGATATTGAATTAGAAAATAATACAAATGACAATGGTTTTTTGTCAATTCTTACTGAAACATTACCGAAATTAATTGAAAAACAAAAACCCGATTTTATTTTTTATTTAGCTGGAGTTGATATTCTTGAAACCGATAAACTAGGAAAATTATCTTGCACAATTGATGGTTGCAAAAAAAGAGACGAAATTGTTTTGTCAATTTGTAAAAAACTCGAAATACCAGTTCAAGTCAGTATGGGTGGTGGTTATTCGCCAGAAATAAAAACAATTATAGATGCGCATGCTAATACTTTCAGGGTTGCTCGTTCGATTTATTAGCATTATTCGAAAAAACTATTTTTAAAATTTACAAATTCGATTGAATAAGTAAAGTCAATTCCTCAAATTCATCTTTAGTTAAACTTACTTTATTTTGAAAACGCATTTCGTCCATATCGTTTAACGGAATCAAATGAACGTGAGCGTGAGGCACTTCAAGACCAATAACTGCCATTCCGATTCGTTTGCAAGGAACAGATTTTTCGAGAGCAATTGCAATTTTTTTAGAAAACTGCATCAATCCAATATACAAATCCTCTTCGATATCGAAAATTTTATTGATTTCTTGTTTCGGAATACACAAAGTGTGACCTTTTGCATTTGGATTTACATCAAGAAATGCAAGAAAATTTTCATCTTCAGCGATTTTATAACAAGGAATTTCGTTGTTGATTATTTTTGTAAAAATTGTTGACATTTTAAAAAATTAAATAGATTAGAAAACCATAAATACTTGCTGAAAGTTTTAACATATAAGACATATAAGAAAATATAAATTAGAGTTTTATTTACTGAAAGGAATTTTAAAAGAGTAAAACTGTAAACTGCCATCTAAATACTGCAAACTGTTTTAATCTCTCCAGATTTCTAAAATCTCGAATTTTATTATGCCACTTGGCACAGTTATTTCTGCAATTTCACCTACTTTTTTGCCCAATAAACCTTTTCCGATAGGCGATGTTACTGATATTTTCCCTGTTTTTAAATCAGCTTCGCTTTCGGCAACAAGCAAATATTTCATTTCCATTCCGTTGGCTTGGTTCTTGATTTTTACATTTGACAAAGCCAAAACTTTTGAGAAATCAAGGTTTGTTTCGTCGATCAATCTTGCGTTCGAATGTACTTCTTCAAGCTTGGCAATACGCATTTCAAGCATTCCTTGTGCTTCTTTGGCAGCATCATATTCTGCGTTTTCAGACAAGTCGCCTTTGTCTCTTGCTTCTGCAATATCTGCCGATGCTTTTGGGCGCATTACTCCTTTTAAATGGTCTAACTCGTCACGTAATTTTTTTAATCCTTCTGCTGTGTAATAAGATACTGCGCTCATATTTGGTCATTTATATAAAATAGAAAAAATCCCACTAGTGTCGGGATTTCTGCCTACAAAGATATTAATTTTATTTTAAAATTTTAATTATATGTTAATCATACAGAAATCAAAGTTAAATAAATTAAATTTGTTTTCAATAATTTTTAGAATTTATTTAATGAAAAAAATCATTTTTATAATTTGCGCTCTTATTCTCACAATTTCGTGTGATGATAATAAAACGCAAACCAATAATCCTTTTTTGCCAAATTATACATTTTCTGTAGATGTGAATTTAGACTTACCATCTTACAGCCAATTAAATTTTCCAGGAAATGGCTATTTGATAACGCAACAAGGAGCAGGAATTCGTGGCGTTTTTTTATTTAATACTGGTTCTGGTTTTGTAGCATACGATGCAGCTTGTCCAAACCAAGCATTGGCAGATTGTTCGACAATGAAACTTGATGGTGTAAATGCTAAATGTTCTTGCGATAATGTAAAATATCTATTATATACTGGACTTTCTGCAGGTCAGCAATATCCAATGAAGGCTTATAGAACAGAAGTTTTAGGAAAAACAGTTCGCGTTTTTAATTGATTTTTCTACAATTTATAACTAACCGAAATCATAATCACTCTTGGTAAAACAAATGTTGATTGTTCCGAAATAAAATAATCAGAAAACGAAAAATCATTCTTTTTTTGAATATCAAAAACATTATTGATTATTAACTCAAAACCCAAAGGACTATTTTTCTTTTGATAGCGCAAGGAAATATTAGCGATTTCGAAGAAGTTAGTTTGGTTGCTGTTGTTAGTGTTTTTTAGATTTTCGTAATTGCACTTAAAAGTCCACGATTTCAAAAAACTAAATTCCAAA
>JAYVBR010000288.1:0-7173 GCA_043750395.1 Bacteroidota bacterium
GATTAACTAGTTATTCAAGTCAATTGTCATTCCAAACAAACTATTATTAGCTGCCAAAGTATATCTTGAATAGGAATAATTGAATTTTAAATTATTAACTTTCAATCCGAAACCTACAGAAATTCCTGAAAAATTTCTTTGTTCAAGGATACTTAATTCTTCTGCGCGTCTAAAATTATATCCTAATCTTAAATTGAAGCTTTTTTTTGGAAAAAATTCTAAACCAAGAATTGTATGTCTTAAAACATTATTTAAAACCGAAACTTTTTCGGGTTCAGAATCGCCTTCAATACTAGCAACTGCTCGATTAGGATTTTCGAATGCTACTTTCCATTGCTGTAAATTTTCAAAGGTTAAGTGCCAACGAACAGGTACGTTTTGTAATTGTTGAGAAATTCCGACCATAATTTCAGTTGGTAAACTTTCTTTATTTCCTGAATAAGTTTTAAATTGAGTTCCTAAATTTCTTATTGTAAATGCCCAATTTATGTCATTATTTTCATCTTTGTAAATAAAACCTAAATCAAATGCGCCTCCAAAAGAGGTATAACTTTCTAGTGATGACGATATTAATTTGGCATTGGTACCTACATAAAAATCTGTATTTGGAATATTGTAACCATAGCCAAAATTCAATGCAGCTTCTTGTCCCGTAAATGAATCGGTTGGTCTTCCAAAATCATTATAACCATCGAAATTTCCATAATTAATATAGGTTGCGCCTGCAAAAAATGTTTGAACATGTCTGTCAAATGTATAGGCGTAAGCCATAGTTCCATATTTTACATCTCCAAAATAATTACCATAATTTACTGATAATTTGTTGTCCATTTCTTCATTAATTGAAGCTGGATTGTATTGGGCTTGATTAACATCATCATCATAAAAGGTTAAGATTTTTCCACCTAAAGCTGCTTGTCTTGGCGAATTAACTAAATTCAAAAATTGATATATAGATTGTCCACCAATTTGTCCAAAGCTAATCGAACTTAATGAAATAAAAAGATATATAATTTGTTTTTTGAGCATAGGGAAATTTAATTCTAATTTATAACGCTAATATTTATAAAAAATTATTAAAAAATAAAAAAAAGTCAATTATAAATTTTTTGCATTTTTAACTTTTTCATTTGTAATGGCATAATCTAAAACTTCTGACATTTCTTTTACATAATGAAAGGTCAAACCTTCGAGGTATTCGGGTTTTATTTCGTCAATATCTCGTTTATTTTCGATACACATTATTATTTCTTTAATATTGGCTCTTTTGGCAGCCAAAACTTTTTCTTTAATGCCACCAACTGGTAATACTTTTCCTCGCAAAGTTATTTCGCCTGTCATTGCAATATTTTTCCTGATTCTTTTTTGTTTTAATAATGACACTAACGACGTTAACATTGCTATTCCAGCACTCGGACCATCTTTTGGCGTTGCGCCTTCGGGAATGTGAATATGAATGTTGTTTTTTGGTAAAATTTCGGGATTAATTCCAAGTAATTCTGCATTTGCTTTGATATATTCTAAAGCAATTGTAGCCGATTCTTTCATAACAGTTCCGAGATTTCCGGTAATTGTCATTGTTCCTTTACCTGGGGAAATTAATGATTCGATAAATAAAATATCGCCACCAACCGATGTCCAAGCCAAGCCAGTTACAACTCCTGCAACATCATTATTTTCGGATTTATCTCTTTCTAATCTTGCAGCTCCAAGAACATTAAGAATATCTTTTTCTTCTACTTTTATATTGTATTCTTCGTCCATTGCAACCGATTTTGCTGCATTTCGAATCATTTGTGCTATTTTATTTTCTAATCCACGAACTCCTGATTCACGAGTGTAACCTGTAACAATTTTTTCTAATTGTTTTTTACCAATAACAATATCTTTGGAAGTTAAACCGTGTTCTTTAATTTGTTTCGGTATCAAATGTTGTTTGGCAATTTCAACTTTCTCTTCGATTGTATAGCCCGACATTGTTATGATTTCCATTCTGTCTTTTAATGCGGGTTGAATATTTGCCATATTATTCGAAGTTGCAATGAACATAACTTTAGACAAATCAAATCCAACTTCTAAGAAATTATCATAAAATTCTTTATTTTGTTCTGGATCTAAAACTTCTAACAATGCCGATGATGGATCACCGTGATTGCTGTTTGACAATTTGTCAATTTCGTCTAAAACAAATACTGGATTGGCAGTTTTTGCTTTTTTTAAACTTTGAATAATTCTTCCAGGCATTGACCCGATATAGGTTTTTCTATGTCCACGAATTTCGGCTTCGTCACGCAATCCGCCTAGCGAGATTCTAACATATTCGCGACCTAATGCTTCGGCAACCGATTTTCCTATTGATGTTTTTCCGACACCAGGAGGACCAGTTAAACATAAAATTGGAGATTTCATATCATTTCGCAATTTTAAAACGGCTAAATGTTCAATCATTCTTTTTTTGACATCGTCTAATCCAAAATGGTCTCGATCTAGAATTTTTTGCGCTCGTTTTAAATCAAAATTATCTTTAGAAAACTCATTCCAAGGTAAATCCAAAAACAATTCTAAATAATTTCTTTGAATCCCAAAATCGGGTGCTTGCGGATTCATTCTTTGCATTTTCGACAATTCCTTATCGAAATGTTGACCTGTTTTTTCGTCCCACAATTTCAACGATGCTTTTGTTCGCATTTCAGATATTTCTTGTTCTGAAGTTGCACCGCCAAGTTCTTCTTGAATGGTTTTTATTTGTTGATTTAAGAAATATTCTCGTTGTTGCTGGTCTAAATCGAATCGAACTTTAGATTGAATATCGTTTTTTAATTCGAGTTTTTGTAATTCAACATTCATAAAACGCAAAGTTTCTAATGCACGTTCTTTTAAAATATTCATTGTCAAAAGTGCTTGTTTGTCTTTGACTTCTAAATTCATATTCGACGAAACGAAGTTGATTAAAAACGGCTTGCTTTCAATATTTTTGATAGCAAAAGTCGCTTCGGTTGGAATATTCGGAGAAATATTGATTATGTTGATTGCCAAATCTTTCAAAGATTCGACGATCGTATTGAACTCGGTATCTGATTTTGCTGGTCTTTTTTCAAGAACATCTTTAACGGTTGCAATTAAGTATGGACTTTCTTGAACAAATTCGTTAATTTCGAATCGTTTGGTACCTTGAAGAATTACGGTGACATTTCCGTCAGGCATTTTCAAAACTCTAAGAATTCTGGCTACTGTTCCAATTTTATGAACATCGTTTAGTGTTGGGTCTTCGTCGGTTTCATTAATTTGTGCAACGACACCAATTAATTTTCCAGCAGCTTGTGCATCATTAATTAGTTTTATGGATTTGTCTCGACCAGCTGCAATAGGAATTACTACACCAGGAAATAAAACTGTATTTCTTAATGGCAAAATAGCTAAATTTTCTGGAAGTGGCTCATTGTTCATTTCTTCCTCGTCCTCACGAGTTAAAAGTGGAATTAATTCTGCATCGGAATCAATTTCTTGAAGTGACATATTGTCAATAGTAAATATTTTATGTTCTGACATAATTATTTGAAAGTCTTTTTTTATGTGTAAAATTAATTAAAGTAGGATTGCAAATGTAAGTTTTCTTATCATCTTATAGGATAAAAAAATTTCTATTTATATTTCAAGGATTGTACCAAAATAAAAAATCCGCCATAAAGACGGATATTTATGATTTTAAAATTCATTATAGTAACGAGAAAGTAGTCATATCCCAATAACTAATTACAACATCGAGCGCATTTACATTGGCTTGTTTTATTAAACCAATGTCTTTGGCATACCAATTAAATTGATATCCTGGAATACCAGCTATTTCTACTTTAGTTTTTATTACTGATGTTGAATAGCCGTTTACAACAAATACAGGAATTTTTTCAACTGTCGTAATTTTATATTCAATGGTTTTAGTTAAATCACTTAAGTTGCTAGTTTGTTGTGTTAAAACCGAGTTAATAACTGATGATGTTGTAACAGCGCTTGTAATGTTTAATGGAATAATTTGTATAAAAAAATCATTTACAGCCAATGATTCTTTTAAAAATGTAAATTCATAAGGTTGAATAACTATTCCTGGTGAAGTTGAAACTGCTGCCACATAAGGACTTGCAGCTGTTCCTAAACCGGTTTGTGGTGTAAAAATTTCTGGTTTGTTTACAAAAACTCTTTGGTAATAAATGCCTGCTTCTTTTCTGATAAAAATCGAAACATTTTCTTCTGGAAAAGTAGCATTTGTTTTTAAAAAACTTCTATTGAAAGTAAAATATTCTTTGGCGTTTATGGTTATTTTGGCATTAACTTTATTGTTTTTTATTTCTGTTCCGTTATTAAAATTCCAAATATTATTGACTTTCAAAGGATAATAATCACCTGACGGATTTACAATAATTGGCACAACTGGCGGAATTGATGGATCGGTTGAAATAACATCAGTGGTTTTTAGGCTAATTTTTGGATCAATCGGCTCATTGTTGCAAGATGCAAAACTTATAATTAAAATTAATATTATAAATAAATTTAGGTATTTTATGATTTTCATTGTTATTTTTTTTCAAATATATAAAAAACCTATTTGATAAAAAAATTTTCAAGTATTTTTACTAAAACTGTAACAGCAATAAAAAATTGCAGTCTATTAATTAAACAAACCAAATTTTTTGAGCAGCACGAATCAAAATATCGACGAATTAGTTGCGCTTTGCCGAGATAAAAATCAAAAAGCACAATTCGAAATCTATAATCGCTATTGCAAAGCGATGTATAATGTTGCGTTTAGAATTGTAAAAGACGAACATTTTGCACAAGATGTTATGCAAGAAGGTTTTTTAAAGGCGTTTATTAAAATAGATTCGTACAAACAAGAAGTTGCTTTTGGGGCTTGGTTAAAAAAAATAATTGTCAATTACAGCATTGATTTTTACAAGAAAAACAATCAATTTCAGTTTGATGATTTCGAAAAAAATCTTTATAAAATTGAAGATTTTAATGAAAATTTGATAGACAATTCAAGTTTTAACGAACTGAAAGTCAATCAGGTTATTGAAAAAATAAATAGTTTAAAAGACAATTACAGAATGGTTTTGACTTTGTTTTACATTGAAGGTTATGACCAAGAAGAAATGTGCGAAATTCTAGAAATTAGTTACGCCAATTGTCGAACAACAATGAGCCGAGCCAAAGAAAGTTTAAGAAAAAAATTAGAAGAAATTGAATAATTGCAATTTGTAGATTAACACAGCAGTGCATCAAAAAATAATAAATTAGAAGAAATATGATAAATGAAAATGATAATTTAGAAGTTTTATTCCAAAAACATCATAACAATTGGGATATTTACGAATTAAATTCGAATCATAAAGATTTGTTTTTGAATAAATTACAAAACAAAAAATCCAAGCGAAATTATTTTATTCCATTTGCAGTAGCAGCTTCATTGTTGTTGATAGTTGGCATTTCGTTTTTATACAATTCGAATCAAGAATCGAAAAAACTTCAATTTGCATCTGTAGAAACGCGACAAACCGATTCGATTTTTACAGTTTTAATTGAAAAAGAATTAGTAAAAATAAAGGAAAAAAAATCGCCAGAAAACGAAATCATTATTCAAGATGCTTTAAAACAAATGAAAATTTTAGATGTTGATTATCAAAATATTATTCAAGAATTGAAAAACAATGGTGAAAATAAATCTATAATTATGGCATTGATAACCAATTTGCAAACTCGAATTTCTTTTTTACAAAATGTTTTGCAACATATTGAACAAAATGAAAAAATTAAAGAATTATCCGATGAAAAAGTTATATAAAATATTGATTTTGTTAATTCCCGTTTTGGGATTTTCATTCAACGAAGAAACTACATTTGTCAAACAAAAAGTAATTAATAAAGCCTATTTTGTTAAACCAGATGCAGGAATAAATATTGAGAATTCTTATGGAAACATAACAATTTCAACTTGGGACGAAGATAAAATTGAACTTGATATACTAATTAAAGTTTCGGGCGATAGCGAAAAATGGGTTAATCGTCGTATTGATGATATAAATGTGAAAATCGAAGCATTGACAAATTTGGTTACTGCAAAAACGATTATCGAAGATTCTGATTTTTATAATAATGGCAATACAAATAGTTTTGAAATTAATTATGTTATTAAAATTCCAAAAAACGGAAGCCTTAAATTGAACAATAAATATGGAAATATTTTTACATCAGATATTTTTGGAAATGTTGATGTTGAATGCAAATATGGCAAAATCGTTTTAGGGAAATTAAACGGAAATAATTCAAAAATAGAATTGGGTTATTGTCCAAAATCAACAATTGAATTTATTAAAACTGGAAATATAGAAGCACGATATTCGGGTATAACTATCAATGAGTCAATAAGTTTAAATTTAGATTCTAATTACACAGATGTAGTTTTAGATGATTGTCAAAACTTGGTTTATGATTCGAATTATGGAAAATTAAATCTTAAAAAAATCAATAATATTAAAGGTTCGGCCAATTATATGTCCTTAAAAATTGTTGATTTAATGAGCAATTTGGACATAGAAACCCATTACAGTAAAATTTCAATTGAAAAAATCAACGAAAAAGCCAATAATGTTCTTATTAACGCTGGTTACACTGATTTATCAATTGGTTATGATGTTAATTTTGCTTTCGATTTTGATCTATCAGCCAAATATGGCAATATTAAATATGACAAAGATTTCGAAGTTAAAAATAGCGAAGTTACTAATTCTTCAAAATCGGTCGATGGCTTTTACAAGAAAAAAGGAGCTAATAAACTCAATATAAAATCGATGTATGGAAATATAAATTTAATAAAAAAGTTATAATAAGTTCAATCATAAATTTAAAAACAAAAATATTATGTACAAATCAATTAAATTATCAGTATTTGCAATATTATTTGCAACAAGTTTATCAAATGCTCAATCTTGGATGGGTGATAAAATTAAAGGTAACGGCAATCAAAAAACAGAAAACCGAACAACTGCAGATTATGACGAAATAAAACTTCAAGGTTATTTTGATGTTGATTTAATTGCTGGAAAAGAAGGAGAAATTTTGGTACAAGCTGAAGAAAATTTATTGTTGTATATTAAGGTAGAAGTAGAAGGAAATGTTTTG
>JAYVBR010000289.1:0-3076 GCA_043750395.1 Bacteroidota bacterium
GGCATTATCCTTAAAAACTGTACTTGTTTTGGTCAAACAATCCGAAAAATAATTCCAAGATGTTATTCCTGTCAAATAAAAAAGTTGTTGTGGTAATCCATCTGTACTTATTCCAGCAAGTTTTCCAAAAACAAAAGTAAAAACAATTGTTGTAAAAATGGGTTGTATAAAAAACCAAAGTGGTCCAAGAATTGTTTGTTTATAAAAACTAACGAAATCTCGTTTTACAAACATTAAAAGTAAATCTCGATAACGCCAAAGTTCATTAAACTTTAAATCAAAGAGCGATGTGTTTTGTTTAATTATTAAATCCCAATCATTGGATTGAACGTTGTTTTTCATTGCGTTTTTATTGGGTTTTATAATTTACAAATGTAATAAATTGAATTCGAATTAAATTTTAAATTTTTACAAATTTTAATATACAAATTCAAGAAATAATCCATTTTCCTGTAAAAAAAAGAATGAAAATTACAACAATTATTTAGAACATCTTTAAACCCAGATTACGCATTAACAATCTGCTCAACTTCATCCGCCGCGGCGGATTCAAGCACTTAGTCATTTTTTAAATTTTAAAATATAACATATGTCTTTATTCAAAAAATTCCGTGAGCACTTGACTTTATTGAAAAATATTGTTTCCCTACGATTCCTAATGCGTAATATGGGTTTAATAATTCTAAAAAGGAAAAAATTTGGGAGTTATGCTTTTTTTTATTTCATTTTTCAACAATTCAATTCTATGCTTTTTTTATTTCATTTTTCAACAATTCTATTCTTGGATTCATTTGAATTTCATTTGAATAAATTTTATTGAATTTTTGGTTTCCTTTTCTGGAAATTGAAAGTAATTTATCTGGATTATTAATCAAATCTATTATTTTTTCTTCTATTTCTTGAACGTCACTTCTTACAATTAATATTTCTTTATTGTTTACAAAAACAACATTTTGATTTAATAAATCAGAAACAATGGCCACACAACCATTAAAAACTGCTTCGACAACTGTACCCAAAGGAAAACCATCGAATGAACCTTTGTCTAAATAAAAAGGTTTGTTTGGAGAAATTATTAGGTCTATGTTTTTAAAAATGTTGCTTAAATTCTCATAGCTTTGAAATCCGTAAAAACTGATTTTATCACCTAACGCTGTTACATCAATATCAGTTTCATTAAACCCACCAATTACATGAAATTTAATAAAATTATATTTTGCTTTTAACGAATGCGCAACTTCAATAAAAACATCAAACCCTTTATCTATACCCTTTGGCATGTATTTAGCAGCACAAAAAACAATATCTAAAGTTGGTTTGTTAATTAAATAATTTTTTTTTGAAGTTAAATCTTTGTTTAATGAAATTTGGGGGACAACACCTCCAAAAATAAATTCAATTGTTTCTGGTTTGCAAAAATTATTTTTAATTAAATAATCTTGAGTAAACTTTTGAGTAACAATTACTTTTCTAAACTGCTTTGATTCAAAGACTTTTTTTAATTTAAAATCACTAATTTCGTCGTTGACTTGAAAACCTCCGCCAGGATATAGCGTAAATACGAAAGGAATTTTATATTTTTCTATCCAAAATAGATTGTTGTAAATATTGTTGATAAATATACAATAAACAAGTTTGGCATTAAAATTTATGATTCTAGAACTTTTAAACAATTGATTTTTTAAATTTGGATACTTAAATTTAAAATCTACAATATGCTTTTTATGATCTTCTTGTGTAGCATTTAAAAGAGGATATGATGATCCCGTTGAAATTAATTTTGATTTTTCTACTTGCAAAAGTATTTGTGTGAATTCCTCAAAACGAAATCCAGAAATCGAATTTGGAAAAATATCATCAAGTATCAATAAGTTATTTTTATTAAAACCTTTGTAATAATATATTTTTGAAAATAAATAATAGGACAAAGATTTCTTTAATTTTTTCAAATTCATAGTTTTAAAAGTGTCAATCTTTTGATTATTTTTTAATCTGATTTTTAAAGTTTTATTATATCATCAAATATAATAATTTGTTTTATAATGTAATTTTAAAATATTAACTAAATTTGTATTAAATATAAACAAATTTATTGATGTTTTCATTTTTTAAGAGCAAGCCAACTTTAAGCGATTTAATTCCAAATAATTATGTTGATATTCATTCTCATTTACTGCCAGGAATTGATGATGGAAGTAAAAATATTAATGAAAGTTTATTTTTAATAAAAAAAATGTTAGACTTGGGATTTGAACAAGTTACAACTACACCACATATTATAAGAAACATTTGGGATAATAATTATGACCAAATTCAAGATTTGACTAAAAAAACTATTTTGGATTTTGAAACCAAAAGTATAAATCTGCATTTTAAATCGGCAGCAGAATATATGATTGATATAGATTTTATAGATTTGTTTAAATCTGAAAAGTTATTGACTCTAAAAGATAATTATGTATTGGTCGAAATGTCCTATTTGAATCCGCCAATTCAGTTGTATGAAATAATTTTTGATTTACAAATCGCTGGTTACAAGCCTGTTTTGGCTCATCCAGAACGTTATGGGTTTTATCATCATAATTTTCAAGAATATTATAAATTAAAAAAAGCTGGTTGCTTTTTTCAATTAAATTTGCTTTCGAATGTTGGTTATTATGGTGACGAAGTTATGAAAACTGCTGATAAACTTCTTGAAAATGATTTAATAGATTTTGTTGGATCAGACATTCATCATAAACAGCATATTGATAGTTTTTTCAATAAATTAAAAATAAAAAATATTAATAATTTAAAAAAAGCTATTCAAGACAATCAATTTTTTAGGATTTAAAAATTTTTTTAAAAAAATTTTTTAAAAGTGATTCTTTATTTTGACTATTCCCATAACCATAAGTGTATCCGTAACCATAGCGTTTGTCCCAAATAGTATCATTTAATATTATGGACATATTTGGTAGTTTTTTTTCTTTATAAAAAGCTTCGGCGATATTTAACAATCTTTTGTCTAAATAATTAGCTCTAACAACATACAAAAACATATCTGCATTTTTAGCAATCAATAAAGTATCGGTTA
>JAYVBR010000290.1:0-3074 GCA_043750395.1 Bacteroidota bacterium
AATTTATTACAGATTTAAAAAAAACTTTATGAATGTCCTGCACAAGATGTTTTTTTATTTGAAGATGAATGTAGTATGAGCAATACCGCGGACATTTCCTATAAATGGAGTGAAAAAGGAAAGCAACCATTAATTCAACAAAAACAATATAAACGAGAAAGAATGACAATATTTGGGGCAGTAAATCCTATTTCTGGGGAGGTAATTGTGCAAAAATCTGAAAAAGGAAACGGTGTAACATTTTTGAAATACTTAAAAAAAATAATTCGCTTTTATAAAAACACTAATGGTAAAATCCATTTAATTTTAGATAATGTACGTTATCATCACGCAAGAATACTAAAGCCATTTTTAGAGAAAAATAAAGATAAAATTGAGTTAATGTTTCTGCCAGCTTACAGTCCAGACTTAAATCCAATAGAAAGAATTTGGTGGTACATGAGAAAAAAAATAATGAATAATAGATATGTAGATACGCTAAAAAATAGAATGATTGAATTTTGGAAAATATTCTCTCACTATCAAAAACCAAATCAATTTATTGTTAATTTATGTAATCTTAATTATTCGGTTTAATATAAATCGATTCAGAAATGGGTCGATTTTTTTTCGAATATAAACCTTGTGATTTTAAAAAACCGACATTCCTGTTTTAGTAGTCAATAATTCTAAGGCAAACATTCCAAGTTCCGAATTTCCTTTTTCATTTAATCTTGGCGACCAAGTTGCGATTACAAAATTTTTAGGATATAAAGCAGCAATTCCTCCGCCAATGCCACTTTTTCCTGGCAATCCAACTTTGTAAGTAAACTCGCCAGATTCGTCATAAAATCCGCAGGTTTGCATTAAAGCATTTAATCGTTTCACTTGACTTTTTGTTAAAATTTCTTCGCCAGAAATAGATTTTCCCTCATTTGCAAAAAAGAAAAAACTGTGAGCCAATTCTTTGCAAGTCATTTCTAATGAACACTGATGAAAATAAAAATCGAGAACAGTTTCAACATCATTTTCTATGTTGCCAAACGATTTTAAAAAATTACACAAAGCAGCATTTCTAAAACCAGTTTCTTTTTCCGATTTAGCTACATTAAAATTGTAATTGATTGTCTCGCAATTAGAAATTTTTCGAATAAACTTCAAAAAATCTTCTTTAGGATTTTTAAGATTCGAAATTAAAATATCGGCAATAACAAGTGCACCAGCATTTATAAATGGGTTTCTTGGAATTCCTTTTTCATATTCTAATTGAATTAAAGAATTAAATGAATTTCCAGAAGGCTCAACACCAACACGTTCCCAAACTTTTTCATTTAAAAACGAAAATGCTAATGAAACAGTTAAAGCTTTTGAAACCGATTGAATAGAAAATTTTTCATTACAATCGCCAATTCCATAATTTTTATTCTCGATTGTAGTTATATGAATTCCAAATTTAGCACCATCAATTTTTGCTAATTCAGGAATAGATGTAGCAACATTTCCAATTTTCGGAATTGCATTTGCCTCTAGATAAATATCATTTATAATCTTTTCAAAATCCATTTTTTTATGTTTTCTGTTTCTTTTTTTTAGCAGCAGGAAACAAAACATTATTTAAAATTAATCTAAAACCCGGAGAATTTGGATGTAAATCTAGAACCGTAGGTTCATCACCAACTCTGTGTTGAAAATCCTCTGGGTCGTGACCCCCAAAATAAGTAAACATTCCTTTTCCTTTCTCTCCGTGAATGTATCTTGCTTCTTCATTTAACTCATTTTGACCAAGTACCAAAACATTAGTTTTAATTAAAGCCCTGTCATAAGCAGTAGTTTGACCCATAAATCCTTTTACAAGCGAAGTGTGATTTTGGCATAACATTGTAGGTATTGGATCCCATTTCGCCGAAAAATCCATTAAAGTAAAATAATCCTTCTCCATAGGTATCTTTCTTTTGTCTGTAGTATCAATATCCGAAAACTCGTATTTTTCTGGTTTTCTCTCTAAAATATAGTTCTTAAAAGCAAACGAATTGCTGTAATTCAATTTAGATTGATAATTACCCTCACTCGGGTCACCATCAAACATTGGTTCGCAAATATCGGTGCCGTCTGCTGCTAATGCAATATCAAAACTATCTGTTGCAGAACACATTGCAAACATAAACCCACCACCAATTACAAAATCTCTAATTTTTTTTGCAACAGCAAGTTTCTCTTCAGAAACCTTATTAAAACCCATTTTCAATGCCAAAGCTTCTGAATCTCTTTTTTGTTGAATGTACCAAGGAGCGTTTTTATACATCGAATAAAATTTTCCATATTGACCCGTAAAATCCTCGTGATGCAAGTGCAACCATTCATATTGAATTAATCCATCAGCCAAAACCTCTTCGTCATACACCGCAGTAAACGGAATCTCTGCATAAGTCAAAACCATCGTCACCGCATCGTCCCAAGGCTGCTTGCCTTTTGGCGTATAAACCGCAATTTTCGGAGCTTTTTCTAAAGCAACAGCATCCATATTCTGAGAAGGACTCGATATATCTTCCAAAATCGAAGCAGTTTCCGCATCCGACAAAATCTCAAAACTCACACCACGAATCTGACATTCTTTTCGAATTTCAGAAACATCTGGTAACAAAAATGAACCCCCACGATAATTGATCAACCAACTAGCTTTATAATCTTTGGACAATGACCAATAGGTAATTCCATAAGACTTCAAATGGTTTTTTTGAGTAGTCTCGTCCATAGGCAGCAAAATAAACGAAGCATTTGCAACAAAAGAATTCAATATAATATATAGGTATAAAAACTTTCTCACTTCAATTAATTTAATTAACCTCAAAGATATTAGTTTTTTTCAATTACCAAATTATTATTTCAAACTATTAACATTCCAATAAAACTTTTAATAAACATCATGGCGTGACCTCATTTTTAAAAAAGGCTACCTATTTTACTATCGATTGTCCCTTTTTCAAAAATGCGGTCGGGCTATCCGCGAGTATCGTCCGAAAAAGACGATACCCAGCTACTATCCCTCACGTGGTTTGCAGTTCCAAAAAAACATTTAAAAAACTTAGAACTAACAT
>JAYVBR010000291.1:0-7157 GCA_043750395.1 Bacteroidota bacterium
GCAACCAAAAAAAAAGCGCGTGAAGATTTGCGAGAAAAATTCAAACAATGGGATTCGGAATTGATTGAAGAAGATGCTATTCCTGTGATTTCGATGCAAAGCAAAAAAGAACCAAATGTATTTTCATTGTCGTGGACAAAATATGCTGTTGCGGCTTGTGTAGTTTTGGCAACTGGAATATTTTTTTTTAGAAACACAAATCAAGATATTATTCCTAACAATACAGTTGTTACTACCGATGATAAAAACGACACGTTAAATCCTAAAAAAAACAAACCTCTTGAGAATGATGTTGTTATTGCAGCCATAACAACATTTTCTGAAAATACATTTGTACAACAATCAGAAGCAATGGGTTTTTCTGGTCAAAAAAAACTAAAAATAGAAATTACAGTAAAAGATGCTACAAATCGAATTGAATCGTTAGAAAAATATATTAAAGCAAATACCGAAGAAACAGCAACTTTAAATAATTATAAAAAAGAGTTGACTGATTTAGAAAAAACGATTGACAATTATTTTTTTGATGGTAAAACACTCACATTATTTGATACGTTCAATTCCAAACAAGATGCTATTTTGGTAACCGATGATCTAAATTATTATCTAAAAAAAGGAAACTTTTATTATGATTTGGAATTAGAAAATAAAACAATGCCATTAACAAAAGTATCAGATAATAAAATTGTTGAAATACTTAAAAAAATAAGTTTTGAAAATGAATAATATTCTAAATCAATCAAATATTTCTAATAAAATTAAGGCTTTAATTTTGGTATTTGTAATCTTTTGTACTTTTTCAGTACAAGGACAAAAAAATGCAGAAACACAAATAAAATTGGTGTTTAACCAATTGGTTACCGCTTATGGCAGTCCAAAATCGGCACCTGAATTGGTTTTTATGAAAACCAATCCAAAAGCAACAACTCCAGCATTTTATAAAGATAAAATCATTAAAGTAGATTTGAGATTGTACGAACTTTGCCAAACTTTAGGAAAAGACAGTCTCAATGCCTTGTCTGTTGTTGTCAGTCACGAATTGGCACATTATTACTATGAACACGATTTTTGTTCTGATTTTGCGTATGCAATTCAAAACAAAAGTGTCCAGTTTTCTAAAGGTTTACAACTCATTAATAAAAACCAAAAAGTAATTTATGAAACCCAAGCCGACGACAAAGGTTTGTTTTATGCTGCCATTGCTGGATTTAATCCATTTGAAATTCAGCCCAAAATACTCGATGCCATTTATGAATTTTATCAATTAAAAGATATCAATGTTGGTTATCCATCAAAAGTAGAACGAAAAGCCATTGCACAAAACGCATTAACAAAAGTACAAAAATTATATATTGTTTTCCAACAAGCCATTAAAGCCAAAGAAAAAAACGAGTATGACAAATCTTTGTCGCTATTTGAAACCGTAAATCAGGATTTTCCATCACGAGAAAACTACAATAATATTGGTGTTTTAAAAACCCTTAAAGCATTAAATTTAAAAGTTTTAGATAAAAACGAAGTCGATTATCCTAAACGTTTTTTATATCCTTTAGAAATTGACAATACCAGCCGATTAAACCAAACTGGCACACGAAGTAACGGAGACGACACTAAACAACAACAAATGATTGCTTTACTCAAAAGTGCTCAAAAAGATTTCACAGAAGCCATTCGGTTAGACGAAAATTATACCGTTGCTTACATTAATTCTGCTTGTGTTTACGATTTGTTGGACAATCCTAATGGAGCAATAACCAGAATTTTAGAATTGCCACTTGATGCTCAAAAAACTACCGATGCGCAACGCATATTAGCAATTGGGTATTACCACGCTGATAATGACATCAAAGCTGAGGTTATTTGGAAAATGTTAGGAATGTAAAATATTTTTTTGCCTTTTTGTAGATTATCGTTAAATAATAGCAAAAAATAATTAAAGTGTCTTGTTTTTTATTTATTTTTGTATAAAAACAATATATTATGATAGTTTATTTTAAAGTAGGCAACTACAAATCAATCAACGAAGAAGTAACTTTGAACTTTAATACAAGCGCAATTAGTGAACATTTAGAATCTAATGTAATCCAAAATGATAAAAATCCTTTATTAAAATCAATATTGTTGTATGGCCATAATGCAAGCGGAAAATCAAAGATATTAGAGGCACTTGTTTTTTTTAAATGGTTTATCAATAATTCTGCTACTGTTAAACAAAGTACAGAAGAAATTGATGTAGAACCATTTAAGTTTTCTGAATCAGCTTCAAAAAAACCAAGTTTTTTCGAAATATGCTTTATTTTGGGCAAACAAAAGTTTAGGTATGGTTTTGAAACTGATATGAATAACATCAATAAAGAGTGGCTTTTAGAGTCAAAAATCAGTAAAGAATATCCAGTATTTTTAAGAATTGGTCAAGAGATTAAAGTGGACTTAAAGCGATTTGAAAATTCAGAAAATTTAGAAAAAAGAACTAGAAAAAATGCACTATTTTTATCTGTAGCCTCGCAATGGAATGTTCAAAAAGCGCAAAAAATAAACAATTGGATTGAAAGTATTTTTACTGTTCACGGACTTGCAGATGAAAATTATAGAAGTATAACAATAGACTTATTGAAAAATAAAAAATTCACCACAATCATTAATAATTTTATTCAAAAAGCAGATTTAGGAATTAATTCAATTGATATTTTTGAAGTTCCTATTCAAATTGAGGAAATAATTAAAAAAATTCCTGAAGAATTAAAGGGAATTTACAGAGATAAATTAGCGGATCGTTCCGAAACGGCTGTTTTTACCAATCATAATAAATATAATGACCAAAATGAAATTATTGGAAATGTTCCTCTACTTTTAGACAAGTCAGAATCAGAAGGAACTAGAAAATATTTCAATTTGATTGGATTGTTGATTACCGCATTATTAGAAGGTAGATTGGTTGTCATTGATGAATTCGATGCAAGATTACACACACTTTTATCCAAAGCTATTATAAGATTGTTTAATTCGAGTAAAATAAAATCTAAAGCACAACTTTTAGTTGCCAGTCACGATACTGCCTTATTAGATAGAGATTTATTAAGAAGAGACCAGATTTATTTTATCGAAAAGAATAATTATGGTGCAACCAAAGCCGTTTCTTTAGTGGAATACAAACCAAGAAAAGACACTCCTTTTGACAAAAATTATCTTGAAGGTAAATACGGAGGAATTCCATTTGTTGACGATTTAGAAAGCTTGATATCCAATGAGTAAACAAAAACACAAACAACCGTCTTTCAATGATTTCTTTAATCAATTGGTCGAAAAATCTGTTACTTCAGGTAAAACAATAGAAAGTATTGAAGAAAGAAAATATTTTTTGATTGTTTGCGAAGGTGAGAGAACAGAACCACAATATTTTAATTATTTCAAAGAAATTTTGCCAAGACAATTGCTAAAAACAATTGAAATAACAGGCGAAGGCGATAATACAATTAACATTGTTAAAAAAGCTATTGAATTGAGAAATGAAAGATTAGCGAATATTGTTTTACCAAATTTTGATGAAGTTTGGGCTGTTTATGACAAAGATGATTTTCCAGCTGCACGGTACAATGGCGCAATTCAATTAGCCAAAAATAACAGTATCAATAGTGGTCATTCCAATCAATCCTTTGAATTGTGGTATGTACTCCATTTTCAATATTTGCAAAGTAATCTTCATAGAAGCGATTATATAAAAATATTGACTAAAAAGTTAGGATTTAAATATGAGAAAAAAGACAGCAAAGTAGTAAAATACTTGTTTGAAAAATGTGATGTTAAACAAGCCATTCAATGGGCAAAACAATTAGAAGAACTTCATATTGACCAAAGTGCAGAACAAGCTTGCCCATCAACTCAAGTTTATAAATTAGTTGAACAGTTGTTAGCGTATTGTAAAATTTAAAAAGCCCAACTAAAACAAGGTTTAATTGGACTTTACCTACGAATTGTGTTGTATAAATGCAACCTATGCAATACGTCCGAGACGTTTAGGTTAAATATAGATAATTTGAAAAAACTATCTTGGTTTTTGATCTATTTTAACAATGAAAAAGACAATTTCGAAAATGAAATTATTTGATAATTTGTAGAATATTAAAAAGTTTTTTCTTTCATTTTCAAAATACGAGACAATGTCTAGTATATTTATAAATCATATCATTTATAAATCTAATCAATAGTGTCGACGAAATTGCAAAACAATAAAAATCAAACGATTAGAAAAAACAGAAACTTTCTAGCAAATTGCTCATTATTTTACAAAAACTAAACCATTATGCTAACAAAATTTGGATTAACCGAAAACGAACTTATCGATTACCCACAACTGATGCTGATGCCAAAAACCGACGAAAATGTTTTTTTGACAAAAAAATATTGGTGTTAAAATAACCAAATTTAAAAAATTAGGTTAAAGAAATTCAAGGAACAAAGAGAAGAAAAAAAGATTGTTAAAAATTAAGAAAAAAACTATGTTTAAAAAATCAATAATAATAATAATAATTTGCCTAACAATTTTTAGTTGTTCAACTATTAAAATAGACGATTGCAACTCAATAAAAAAGAGAAATGGCTTGGCTTATTTAGTCACAAAGAAAAAATGTAGAGAAAAAAGTAGTGAAGAATCCGCAAAATATGTTAGGGATTCTATTCAAAAAAGTAAAGGGAATTAATGCTATCAACTTTATAAATAATAATCTAACCAGAGATTCATATAAAAGTAAGATTTACACATAATTTTAAAAAACAAATAATGGAAAATAGTTTTTTTGAATAATTTAAAGAAGATTTTAAAATTGATAACGATTAACAAATCAAAGAAAATGAGTAAACTTGAAACTTTAAAACCTAAACAATTTGATGAATTTTTAAAGAAAATTAATTTAGAATTGTCATCAGTTGATTTAATTGATACTTCGAAAATTACAGTTTTGCAAGATAATATTAAATTAGTACACGCAATATTGTATGGTAAAGATAAAAACGTTGATGATCTAACGTATATTCAAAAAAAGTTTCTTTATGAAACCACAACAAAAGAAATAAAAATGTTTTTAAATTTTGAATTATTTAAAGATTTCATCTTTAAAGATATCTATCACATATATTTAACAGATTCAAATCAAGAAATTAATGACGTGTCTAAAATACATTCAAAAGGAATTGAAATAAGAAATTTTTTAGGAATAGATATAAAACCGATAAAAATAAAAGAAATTTTATGCAAAATTATTAATGAATTCCTCAATGAAATTTTAAAGAACGAAAAACTGAATAAAGAAAATTACCAGCTCAAAATCGCAGTCAAAAAAGAATATAAAGATTTCGAAGACGATATAATAAAAGAAAATTTAGATATATCTAATAAAACTTTTGAAATAGCATTATTTGCAAAAATGATTTATTTATTATTTATAGATTCAGATATAAAAACTGAAATAGTTAGATTTAATAAAGAAGATTTCACATTAGATATAAATTTTTATGTACACATTGCCTTTAAACACTATTATCATTTTATCAAAAACACAGAGAAGTTTTCAACAAAAGATCATTTTTTTACTAATGGTTTTAATGAATGGAAGGATATTATTTTGCGTTTAAGCATTGAATTTAATAAAATGAACTACGATTTTATTAATACAAGTGTAATAATCTTTATTTTAGAAAATACATACTACAAATTAGTTGTAAATAAAAAAAACAAAAAAATTACAACTTTATTTCCATTAAGTGATGATGCAATTTCTACAATTGATAAAAACAGTTTATTAATAATTTTGTAATTAATACTCAAAAACATATGAAATATATGAAACATATAAATTTACTAATAATCCTTTTTTTTTCTCAATTAGTTCAAGCTCAAGTTGACAGTATAGTTTTTTATAATAATAAAAATCAATTTGAAAAGGCAATAAAATACGGTGAAAAAATAGTTGATAAAACCGTAGATAATCAAAAATTAATTGAGCTAATGAATACTTTAGCTTTTTTACACGAAAAAAACAATAATACAAAAAAAGCTGAAAATTTATTCAAAAGTGCGCTTAAAAAAATCAACATTGTATATGGTCAAAAACACCCTTTTTATGCTGCAACATTAAATAATTACGGCTTAATGTGTAACCGTTTAAGTTTATATAAACAATCCGAAGCAATGTTTATTGAAGCAATTGAAATTATAAAAAATGCTGGTGGTCAAGAAAATCCATATTTTGCAACGTCACTAATTTACTTAGCTGATTTATATCAACATCAGGGATTGTATCATAAATCAGAAGAGTTCTATTTGCAATCTTTAGAAATAGATAAAAAAACTATAGGTGAAAATTCAATTAATTATGCAATTTCTCTTAATAATTTAGCCGAACTATATAGAAAACAAGAACAATATAATAAAGCAGAAATTAACTTTTTAAAAGTTTTAGAAATATTGAAAATAAATAAAGCAGAAAATCACAATCAATTTGCACAAACCCTTGATAATTTGGGTGTTTTATATATGGATATGGGGGATTATACAAAAGCTGAAAAACAAATGGTACAACGAATAAGTATTAATAAAAATCCCATCGAAGTAGATTATTTGTCTAACGCCACTTCAATGAATAATTTAGCAATGCTTTATGATAATCAAGGAAAATTTGACAACGCAGAAAATTTGTATTTAAAAGTATTAGAATTATTACGAAATAATAATTTAAGAAAACTTCCTTTTTTTGCTACTACCTTAAACAATTTAGGAGTATTACAAAGACAAAAAGGTGATTATAAAAACGCTGAAACTAATTTATTAAAATCCTTTGAATTAAGAAAACTAATTTTCGGTGAAACTCATCCAGATTATCTAGATTGTGCAGAAAATTTATCTTATTTATACCAATTCTACAATTTTGATAAAAACAAAAAGAATGTATTTAAATATATGTATCTTGGAATAAACCCTTTTCAAAAAAAGGTAACCGACGCAGTAAATTATTTATCTGAAAGTGAATTACGATTATTTAGACGTAATAAATTTTTTATGAGATTTGTACCACAATCTTTCCTCCAAACCAACCCAACTCAATTTCCTGACCTCAACATCGGTTGCTACGAAAACGAGTTACTCTTAAAAAACCTATCGCTTC
>JAYVBR010000292.1:0-7154 GCA_043750395.1 Bacteroidota bacterium
GAAATTTTAGAAGACCACCCTGAACTTGAAAAAGAAGATATTTTGGCTAGTTTAAAATTTGCTAGAATGTATTTGTCAGGTCAACCTTTGCAAAACGTAAATTAATGAAATTTCTTTGCGATGTTCACATTTCAATAAAACTTGTGAAATTTTTATTTTCTAAAAATTACGAATGTACTCACGTAAACACAATTTTAGACAAATGGTTTACCAAAGACCATGAAATTGCCAAATACACTGACCAAAATAATTTAATCTTAATAACAAAAGACGCCGATTTTAGGGACAGTTATTATCTTAAAAATACTCCGAAAAAACTAGTTAAAATTAATTTAGGTAATATTTCAAATGCTGAATTAATTTTAATTTTAGATGAAAATTTATCTAAAATTGAGCAATTAAATAGTATTTCTAATTTTATTTTAGAAATTGATTTTGATAATTTAATTTTCTCTTCAATGAAAATTGTTAAGTAATTTTAAGATGTATTTGACATTATTAATAAATATAAATCCAAACTAGAAAACGACGACCAATTAAAAAATCTTGAAATTGAGCGGATACGGGCAGAGATTTTGGTTTTGAAAAGTGAATAGGTTTTGGAAATGTTTTAAGGTAGGTTTGAGAAAGAAAAAATAAGAATAAAAACAAATTGATTATTAATTTTTTAAAAGCAGCACCATTACAGTAATTTGTATTGCTATAAATTAAAACCATTTTTTTTATTCAATTAAAACTAATTACATTTGCACCAATAAATACTTTCTTTAGTTTTTTTTGAAAGTTATAGATGTAAAAGTTTAAAAAATGATCAATAAAAAAGTCAATAACGTTCAAGAAGCATTATCAGGAATCGAAAACGGAAACACAATAATGCTTGGCGGATTCGGTTTGTGCGGCATTCCCGAAAACTCAATTGCCGAATTAGTGAAAAAAGGCACAAACGACTTAACCTGTATTTCTAACAATGCAGGAGTTGACGATTTCGGACTTGGCTTATTGCTACAAAAAAAACAAATCAAAAAAATGATTTCGTCTTATGTTGGCGAAAATGCCGAATTCGAACGCCAAATGCTTTCAGGCGAACTCGATGTCGAACTCATTCCACAAGGCACATTAGCAGAACGTTGCAGGTCGGCACAAGCAGGAATTCCTGCGTTTTTTACTCCAGCAGGTTTTGGAACCGAAGTTGCAAATGGCAAAGAAACTCGAGAATTTAATGGCAAAATGCACATTATGGAACACGCTTTCAAAGCCGATTTTTCGATTGTAAAAGCTTGGAAAGGCGATACCACTGGAAATTTAATTTTCAAAGGAACTGCTCGAAATTTTAATCCAAGCATGTGTGGAGCTGCCAAAATAACCATCGCCGAAGTCGAAGAATTAGTCGAAGCTGGACAACTTGACCCAAACCAAATTCATATTCCAGGCATTTTGGTTCAACGTATTTTTCAAGGAGAAAAATATGAAAAACGCATTGAGCAAAGAACTGTAAGAAAAAGAGAATAATTTTTATAAAATTTAATTATTGCATTTGTAATTATTAATCAAAATTAAACTACAATTCATAAAAAAAATGAATTATATAGGTTCTAAACAAAAATTATCCTCTTTTATTTCAACCTCTGTAAAATCGATTGTTGGCGCTGATTTGTCAGAAAAAACATTTTGCGATTTATTTGCTGGAACCGGAATTGTAGGTCGAATTTTTAAAAAAGAAGTTAAAAAAGTTATTAGCAATGATTTAGAATATTATAGTTATGTAATTAATAAAAATTATATTGAAAATCAAGAACCACTAAATTATTATTCATTAATCGAAGAATTAAATTCATTAAATGGCGTTGAAGGTTTCATTTTTAATGAATATTCTGAAAATGGAAAATCCAAAAGAATGTATTTTTCTGAAGCAAATGGAAAAAAAATTGATGCCATTCGACAAAAAATAGAATTTTGGAATATTAATAATAAAATCAATAAAAATTTTTATTATTTTTTATTAACATCTTTATTAGAAAGTGCCGATAAAGTTGCCAATACTGCTGCTGTTTATGGCGCATATTTAAAACATATAAAAAAATCTGCTCAACAAGAATTAATTTTAAAGCCCTCAGTTTTTCAAATAAACGATAATGAACATCAAGTTTTTAATGAAGACGGTAACTTGTTAATTAAAAAAATTAAAGGCGATATTTTGTATTTAGATCCACCATATAACGCTCGTCAATATGGTTCTAACTATCATTTATTAAACACAATTGCAAAATATGATATATTTATTCCAAAAGGCAAAACTGGTTTAAGAGATTACAATCGTTCTAATTATTGTAGCAAAAATAGCGTTAAAGAATCTTTTGAAGATTTATTAAAAAACGCACAATTTCAGTACACTTTTTTAAGTTACAACAATGAGGGTTTAATGTCTGAAAATGAAATTAGAACAATAATGTCAAAATACGGCAAATATGATTTAATAACCACCGATTATCAAAGATTTAAGGCAGATAAAACCGAAAATCGCAATCATATTGCCAATAGTACAACCGAGTTTTTACATATTTTAGAAAAATAAAAAATGCTTACAAAAGAACAAATAGCAAAACGAATTGCTCAAGAAGTACAAAATAATTATTTCGTAAATCTTGGAATAGGCATTCCAACATTGGTCGCAAACTATGTCCGTAAAGACATTTCAGTAGAATTTCAAAGTGAAAATGGTGTGCTTGGAATGGGGCCTTTTCCATTTGAAGGCGAAGAAGATGCCGATTTAATCAATGCTGGAAAACAAACTATTACTACATTGCCAGGTGCAAGTTTTTTCGATTCGGCTTTTAGTTTCGGAATGATTCGGGGTCAACACGTCGATTTGACAATTCTTGGTGCAATGGAAGTTTCAGAAAATGGCGACATTGCCAACTGGAAAATTCCAGGGAAAATGGTTAAAGGAATGGGCGGTGCAATGGATTTGGTTGCGTCGGCAGAAAATATTATTGTTGCAATGATGCACGTAAATAAAGCAGGCGAAAGCAAGATTCTTAAAAAATGTACATTGCCGTTAACCGGAGTTGGTTGCGTGAAAAAAGTCGTAACCGAGTTGGCTGTTCTTGAAATTACTTCAAATGGTTTTAAACTTTTAGAACGTGCTCCAGGCGTTTCGGTAGCTCACATTATAGCATCAACCGAAGCAGAATTAATTATAGAGGGCGAAATTCCAGAAATGATTATTGAATAAGTTCATTAATATTAATTATAAATTTTCAGATAATTAAATTCTCAATTTGATTGGACAAGAAATCTAAAATTAATAAAAAATTTAACTTGTTTAAAAAAAATAAAATTTGCTTTTAAAAATAATGGAGAACCAAAAAATATATTTCCCAAATCTGAATGGTTTAAGATTTATCGCTGCATTTTTAGTAATTATTCATCATATTGAACAAATTAAATTAGCTTTTTATTTAGAAAGTTATTTTAAAACAATACGATTTGTAGACGTTATTGGAAAACTTGGTGTGGTTTTATTTTTTGTTTTAAGTGGTTTTTTAATTACATATTTACTTTTGGTTGAAGAAAAAGTTCGTAAAAAAATCAATGTCAGAAAATTTTATATTCGAAGAATAATAAGAATTTGGCCTTTGTATTATTTAATTATAATTTTAGCTTTTTTTGTGTTTCCATATATTAAAGTTTTCATAATTCCAGGTTATGAAAAAGAAATTATTTTTGCAAATTTTAATATAAAATTATTATTGTATGCAATTTTTTTTCCAAATTTAGTTTCTGGACTTATTGGAATTGTGCCTTATGCTTCTCACACTTGGTCGATTGGTACCGAAGAACAATTTTATTTAGTTTGGCCAGTAATTTTGAAATATTTTAAAAAATACAGAATACTTTTAATGTTGTTTATTGTCGTTTTTTATTTATTATTTGCACAGTTTTTATTAACTAATTATTCAAAAAATCTTCCATATAGATTAATATTAATTGAGTTTTGGAAATCATTTAATATGGATTGTATGGCAATTGGTGGAATCTTTGCAATTTTGCTTTTTCAAAAAAATAAAATAATTAATTTATTAAAAAACAACTTATTTTTTTATATTTCGCTTTGTATTGCTATACTTTTAATAATTTGTGGAATAAGTTTTAAAAATTTTCATAACGAAATTTATTCTATTTTATTTGGAATTATTATTTTAAACTTTGCTACAAATGATACAATAAAAATAAATCTTGAAAACAGATTTTTCAACTATTTAGGCAATATTTCTTATGGAATTTATATGTATCACCCAATTGCAATTGTATTATCTATAGCTTTTTGTAAGTCTATTAATTTTAATACCAACTGGATCATTTATCCTTTAAGTTTTATTTTAACAGTTATAATTGCAGGTTTATCTTATAAATATTTTGAATCTTTTTTTCTGAAATTTAAAGATAAATTTTCTGTGATTTTGAGTGGAAATAACAAATAAAAAAGTAAATAATTTAATTAATATTATACAGTTTTAATTTATTGTATAAGGTTTTTCTACTAATTTGTAATAAATTGGCTGCTTCTGATTTATTGTTTTTTACTTTGTTTAATACCGAAATAATAGCATCTTTTTCAGATTCTGATAGCGAGAAATCATTTGAACTTTTATTCTGAAAAATTTCGGTTGGCAACACTATTTTTTCAATAAAATCTCCTTGCGAAAGTAAAGTTGCTCGTTTGATGATATTTTGTAATTCTCGCAAATTTCCAGGCCATTTGTAGTTGTTGAAAACTGCAATAACTTCTTCAGAAAAACCAATAATTTGTTTGTTCAATTGTTGGTTGGCTTTTTCTAGAAAAAAATCTGCAAAAACCATTAAGTCTTCATTTCTATCTGTTAAAGATGGTGATTCTATAGAAAATTCGTTGATTCGATGGTACAAATCTTCTCGAAAGTCGCCGTTTTTGACCGCCTCACGTAAATCTTCGTTGGTTGCGGTAATTATTCTAATATCGACTTCGATTTCTTTGTTGCTTCCAACAGGTTTTATTTTTCGTTCTTGCAAAGCACGCAATAACTGAATTTGGTTTTCATAAGATAAATTACCTATTTCATCAAGAAATACAGTTCCGTTGTTAGCAGCTTCAAAATAACCAATTTTATCACTTATTGCGCCAGTAAACGAACCTTTTAAATGCCCAAAAAATTCGCTAGCGGCTAATTCTTTTGGAATGGCACCACAATCGACAGCAATAAAACTGTTATTTTTTCTTGGACTTTTTTCGTGAATTGTTTTGGCTATAACTTCTTTACCAGTGCCGCTTTCACCAATAATTAAAACCGACATATTGGTCGGAGCAACCAGATTTATGTATTCTGCTAACTTTTTGGAAGCATTTGAAATTCCTAAAACAAATTCTTTTTTATCAATTTGTTTTTGACTTTTCTTGGGTTCATTTGCAACAGCGACAAATTTTGGGTTTAAAAGTGCTTTTTCGATAACCAATAAAACTTCTTCGGGGTTAAATGGCTTTGAAATATAGTCAGAAGCACCGTTTTGTATGGCTTTTACTGCTGTCGTAACATCGGAATAACCAGTCATTAAAATTACTGGAATTTTGGGATAATTGATTTTAAATTCAGATAAAAGTTGAATTCCATCGTAATTTGGCAATCTCAAATCTGTAATTATCAAATCGAAAACTTCACTTTTCGCTTTAGTTTTAGCTTCTTCGGCAGAAAATGCTGTCGAAATTTCATAGCTGTTTTTAGTTAGAAATTTTTCTAACAATTTACAAAAAGAAACATCATCTTCTATAACTAAAATCTTAACCATAATCGAAATTAACAATAATGGCTAAATTAAAAATATTTTGCTTACAATTCCTTAAAAAAATCCAAAAAAAAAGAGAGACTAACTACTATCTCTCTTTTTTAACAAACAAAATCAATAAGTCTCCCCAAACTTATTTCTTAATCCAATTGCCAGTAGCATCTGCAAAGACAGTAGCTTTCTGGTCTCCAACTGCAATATCTAGTTTGTATTCTTTCTTATCGTTTACATATGCTTTTTCCACTTTAGCTTCTGGATATGCTTTTGATAACGATTTCGAAACAGCTTCTGGAACTTCCTCGGCTTTTACTTCCTTGAACTTATCTTGTGTTGGTGTTGCCGTTGCAGTAGCTGATTGGGCTACTGTTTTGGCATCTTGAGCAAATGTTGCAAAACTTCCTAGAAGTATGGCAACAGACAAAATTAATTTTTTCATGATGATTGAAATTGATTACGATTGATTGATGTATAACCATATAGAAAAATCATACCAAAGTCGAAAACTGTATTAAATAGCTAATAAACCCAATGAAATGGTTATTATTTAATTAAAAACAAGTTTGTTTTTAATTAAATGGTGTGTAAGTGTAACCTTGATTTGAGTAATTATTACTCAAATTTGTATTTTAAATTTTTTAAAACTTAACTTATTTCATAAAATGACCTCGTTTTGAATATTAAATTATATCCTAATTTTAAAAAAAATTCATTTAACTTTATACTCAAAGTTTTTTAAATTTATGTTTTATATTTTTTTGAACATAATATTACTATTTTTGCAAAATCAAAACTCTAAAAATGTCACTCAGAAAAGCTTATTTTTTTATATTTATAGTTTTATTACTAGACCAAATTTTAAAAATATACATAAAAACCCATTTTGTTTTAGGAGAAGAATATAAATTTACTTCTTGGTGCAAAATTCTTTTCATAGAAAATGAGGGAATGGCTTGGGGTACAGAAATTCCTGGACAATATGGTAAAATAATTTTAACGGTTTTTAGACTTTTTGCTGTTACCGGAATTGCCTATTGGCTTTGGGATTCAGTTAGAAAACTAAGTTCAAATTTTTTAATAGTTGCTGTTTCACTAATTTTTGCTGGAGCCTTGGGCAATATTATTGATTCAGTTTTTTATGGAGTAATTTTTGATGATAGCATTAATAATTTAGCAACATTATTTTCTGACAAACCCTATGGTACTTGGTTTCACGGCAAAGTAGTCGATATGTTTTATTTTCCGTTTTGGCACGGTCAATTGCCAAGTTGGTTACCATTTTGGGGTGGAAAAGATTTTACTTTCTTCAACGCTATTTTTAACCTTGCCGATTTTTCGAT
>JAYVBR010000293.1:0-3069 GCA_043750395.1 Bacteroidota bacterium
CTATTCCATTTCTGGAACTAGCCAAATGCTAAGTGTGCCGTATGCTTTGTTTGCAGGAGCAAGCGCAAACACTTGGGGATTAAATGGTAATGCAGCAACTGCAACAAGTTTTATAGGAACGACAAATAATGTGGATATATTTTTTAAAAGAAATGGTCTTTTTGCTGGTGTAATAGAAATCGATAATGTTAGTATTGGTGTTGGAGCACTTCAATTAAATACAAGTGGACTTAATAATACTGCTTTTGGAACTAATGCACTTTCTTCCAACACAACTGGAAGTAGAAATGTCGCATTTGGGATTAATGCTTTAGGAGCAAACACAACTGGAGCGTCAAACGTAGCATTTGGTAGTAGTGCTTTAGATGCAAACACAACTGGAACAGCAAATTTAGCATTTGGGAGCAGTGCTTTAGGAGCAAACACAACAGGAGACTTAAATGTAGCGATAGGACTTAATTCTTTACAAAGAAACACAACAGGATTCGATAATACTGCAATTGGAACTCTATCACTAAATTCAAATACAACAGGAATGGAGAATACTGCAATAGGAAAAAGTGCCTTACGTTTTAACACAACAGGATTCGAAAATACTGCTGTGGGTAAATCAGCCTTGCAAGATAATATAACAGGAATCAGCAATACTGCCGTTGGACACGAAGCTCTTTCAAAAAATACTGGATCTTCAAATACTGCAGTTGGTACATCTGCACTTTCTAATGTTGCCCAAGGATCTGGTAATACCGCAATCGGTTCTTTTGCACAAGTTGCTAATGCGACAGGCTCTAATCAGGTTCGTATTGGCAACACGTCTGTAGCGCTTGCAAGTGTTCATGTAGCTTGGACAATAACATCAGACAATCGTTGGAAATCTAACATTAAACAATCAAATCTTGGTTTAGATTTCATCAAACAACTTAATCCAGTATTTTATACTCGCAAAGATGTTCAAGATAATGAAGGCAAACCAATTATTCTGGAAACTACCACAAACCCAACAACAGAATATGGTTTTATTGCCCAAGAATTAGAAAGCACTTTAAACAAATTTAATGCTAAAGACAATGGCATCATCAGCAAAGACGATGCAGGAATGTTAGGCGTTCGCTACAACGATTTACTAGCGCCAATGGTAAAAGCCATGCAAGAACAACAAGTAATGATTGAAGAGCTTAAAGCTAGAATTTTAATTCTTGAAAAATAATTATTTACAATTCACTATATTTACAATCATTATTGACTTTTAAAATTTAACAATTCAATAATCTCTAAACCCTAAAAAAAATGAAAACATTAATCATCTTTTTTGCGATATTGTTTACAAGCATTAGTTTTTCTCAGGAAAGTAATTTTTCTAAAAATGAATTAATTGTAGAATTCAAAACTAAAATTGCTATAAACAAAACTAAATTATTTAAAACCAACAAACGCCTAAAGCATATAAACGATTCTTTAAAACTCGAATCTTTCAAAATTATTGGCAATAAAAAAACAAGAAGCACTTTTCTTCTAAAGTTTAAAAATGATTCTGACATAAAAGCGATCATTGATGTATATTTAAAAACAAATTTATTCGAATATGTCGAACCTAATTTTATTGGTACTGGTCATGGTTGCATGCAAACAACGCCAAATGATACTTTTTATGCAAGTCGCCAATGGTCACATGCCAACAATGGAACATTTGCATTTTCACCATCAACCGCCGATGCCGATATTGATACCGATTTAGCTTGGGATATTACTCAAGGTGATCCAAATTTAATAGTAGCAATCTTGGACAGTGGCATAAAACTTGACCATCCTGAATTTGCAGGTCGAATTATTGCAGGTTTTGATTATGTAAACAATGACACAAACCCAACCGACGACCACGGACATGGAACTAACGTGGCTGGAATTGCTCTTGCAAAAGGCAACAATGCAATTGGTTATGCAGGCGTAAATTGGAACAGTAAAATTATGCCAATTAAAGTTTTGGACAATAATAATAATGGATTTTACAGTTGGTGGGCAGACGGCATTTTTTTTGCAGTTGACAACGGTGCCAAAGTCATTAATTTATCTGCTGGCGGATTCGATGCCTCTACTTTATTACTAAATGCTATCAATTACGCTTTCACAAATAATGTGAGTGTTGTAGTCAGCACTGGAAATCAAAATTCAGTAATTCAATATCCAGCAAAATATACTAATGCGTTAGCAATAGGAGCAACCAATTCTAACGATAAAAGATCAAGTCCTTTTTTTTGGAGTGCAACAAGTGGCAGTAATTTTGGGGCTGAACTAGATTTTGTTGCTCCAGGAAATTACATTTATGGACTTAATCATCTTTCGAACACCAATTTCAATGACCGCTGGGGTGGCACTTCTCAGGCTGCGCCTCATGTAGCGGGCGTTATTTCGCTTATGTTGTCCATTAATCCGTCGTTGACAGTTAGCCAAATAAGATCAATATTCGAACAAACATCGCAAGATTTAGTCGGCGATAGTTTTGACACTGTTGGTTGGGATCAATATTACGGTTTTGGCAGAATAAATGCGTTTGCATCATTATCAAATCCGTTATTAGCGAATACAATTTATTACAAAGAATCTAGCAATATAAAAATTTTTCCAAATCCGATTGGCGATCAAAATGCCTTTTCGATAACAGGTTTAAAAAACAATAACGTTTATGATATAAAAATCATAACGCTTGACGGCAAGATTATTAAGGAAATAAATAATCATTTATCAAATGAATCAATAGTTATAGATTCAGAATTTTTGCAATCTGGAATTTATTTTGTAAATTTTTATAACAAAAACGAAAATTTAACCTTCAATAAAAAAATTATTAGACAGTAAAACAATTTTAATTTATATTTTTAAATCCTCATTCAAATTTTTGGTTGAGGATTTTTTATTATATTATATAAATCTTTTCGAACATAAGTTATAAAAATGTTAGTTATTGCATAAAAAACTTATAAATGTAATACCTTTGTATATTATTTAGAAAAATTAAAAATAGTATGATAAAAGTATCTGAATCAGCCAGTAAAAAAATTGTCGATATGATGA
>JAYVBR010000294.1:0-7147 GCA_043750395.1 Bacteroidota bacterium
TAAGTGCGTCTTGGATTGTTTTGATTTTTTTGGTTGTAATTGGTGTGGCATTAATCGGTATTTTATCGCTAATGCAATTGCGAATTACCGAAAATTTGCAACAAAAAATATTTGTTCGTTCTTCGTTTGAATTTGCCTCAAGGTTGCCCAAAATAAAATTCGAAGCTTTATATGATACTTATCCGCCAGAATTGGCAAACCGATTTTTTGATACAATTGCGATTCAAAAAGGAACTTCGAAGTTATTAATTGATTTTTCGGCAGCCATTTTACAAATTGCATTTGGTATTATTTTATTGTCGCTTTACCATCCATTTTTTATAGTTTTTGGATTAATGTTGTTTGCTTTATTGTACTTTATTTTTAAGTTTTCTTATAATTCTGGATTAGAAACAAGTTTAAAAGAATCAAAATTCAAATATAAAGTTGCGGGTTGGTTGCAAGAAATGGCAAGAAATAATTTTAGTTTTCGCAACGAATTAAATTATGATTATGCACTTCAAAAAAACAATAAATTAGTAACCGATTATTTACTTTATCGCGAAAAACATTTCAATATTATCAAGAGACAATTTTCGCAACTAATTGTTTTCAAAATAATTATTACAGCGAGTTTGTTATCAATTGGTGGTTTTTTAGTTTTGAAACAACAAATGAATATAGGACAATTCGTAGCTGCAGAAATCATAATTTTGTTAGTCATTAATTCTGTCGAGAAAATTATTCTTGGACTTGAAACTTTTTATGATGTGTTGACATCTGTAGAAAAAATTGGTCAAGTAGCCGATTTAGAACTCGAAGCAGAACACGATATCGAATTCGAAAGTTGTTTCACCAATTTTGTGTTAGAAACTGAGAATCTTAATTTTAAATATCCTGACACAAAAAGTAATATATTAAAAGACATTTCATTAAAAATAAATCAAGGCGACAAAATAATAATCGATGGCGAAAACGGTTCTGGAAAAACAACCTTAATTAGAATTTTATCAGGCTCGTTGGAAGCAACTTCTGGTTCATTTTATATTAATGATAATACTTTTAGAAAAATAGATTTAAAGCAATTTCGCTCACAAATTGGCACAATTATTCACAGCGAAACTCCATTTGAAGGCACAATTCAAGAAAACATTACTTTTAATGACAAATCAATAACTTTTGATGATGTAAAATGGGCTATTTCTGGTGTGCAACTTTCAAGTTATTTAAAAACATTATCTAAAGGAATGGATACTAAAATTTTCCCCGAAGGAAGACAACTTTCATCATCAAATGCTAAGAAAATTTTGTTGGCAAGAAGCATAGTTCACAAGCCAAAAATTTTGTTTTATGAAGATCCAACCGATACAATGGACGAAAAAGTTGCTAACGAAATTATAGATTTTATAACCGACAAAAAAAATAAATGGATTGTAATTGTTTCATCAAAAAACCCATATTGGAAAACAAAATGCAACCGACAAATCACAATGAAAAACGGCGAAATAATTTCGGATATAAAACAATAAATAATTTGCCATAGTGGCTCAAATACTCGAATTAAAAGTTTTTGACTTTTTGTTTTTTTTTCAAAAATAGATAAATATGTTAAATATTTCAGACAATAATAAAACCAAACTGCAAAGACTCGAAAAATATTCGACAGTCAATAATTTATCATTGCGCCCACATTATAAAATATTGAATCGTATAATTTTTGGCGTTTCAGTATTTGGCATTATTATGCTTTTTTTGCCTTGGACACAAAACATTTCTGGTTCAGGCGCAGTAACAACGTTAAAACCAAATCAAAGACCGCAAACAATTCAATCGGTTATTCCCGGAAAAATTGAAAAATGGTTTGTTCAAGAAGGCGATTTTGTAAAAAAAGGCGATACAATTTTATTTATTTCCGAAATAAAAGAAGATTATTTAGATCCAAATTTGGTAGAAAACACTAAAAATCAAGTTGAAGCCAAACAACTTTCTGGCGAATCATACAACTCTAAAGTCGGAGCACTCGATTCGCAAATTCAAGCCATCGAAGCCGAAAAAAGTTTAAAATCGCAACAAGCTCAAAACAAAATTAAGCAAGCTTATCTGAAAATAAAATCAGACAGTATGGATTTGCAAGCCGTAAAAACCCAACTTAAAATTGCCAATACGCAATACAATCGATCGTTTCAGCTCAACAAAGAGGGATTAAAACCACTAACCGATGTCGAAGAAAAAAGATTGAAATTGCAAGAGGTCGATGCGAAAATCATTACACAAGAAAATAAATATTTAGCTTCTAAAAACGAATTATTAAACGCCAAAGTCGAAATCGGACGGATTTCTGCTGAATATTTCGAAAAAGTTTCCAAAGCGCAAAGCGATCAATTTACCGCAAAAAGCAATCAATATGACACTGAAGCCCAAGTAAATAAACTCAAAAATCAATATGCTAATTACAGCATTCGAAACGGTTTGTATTACATCAAAGCGCCACAAAATGGTTATGTAAACCGCGCTTTACAAGCCGGAATTGGCGAAAACATTAAAGAAGGAACGCCAATTGTAAGTATTATGCCTGCCGATATTGACATTGCCGTCGAAAGTTATGTCGATCCTATTGACTTGCCATTAATTTCTAAAGGCGAAAAAGTTCGGGTTTGGTTCGATGGTTGGCCTACAATTATTTTCTCTGGTTGGCCCGAAATGTCTTACGGAACATTTGGTGGCGAAATCGTGGCAATCGAAAATTCTATTAGCGAAAACGGCAAATTTAGAATCTTAATTGCACCCGATAAAACCGATACTAAATGGCCTAAACAAATTAGCGTAGGTTCTGGTGCACAGACAATTGCATTGTTAAATAATGTGCCAATTTGGTTCGAAGTTTGGCGGACTTTGAACGGTTTTCCGCCTAATTATTATAAAACTAATGTTAAAAAAGATAAAGAAAAAAATAAATCCATTTAAATAAGTGTTTCGAATTTTATTATTATTTATAATGTAAGTGACAAATCAAAAAATGAAAAACTTTTTTTTAATATTAATTTTATCTTGTTTAAATTCTTTTGGACAAATTTCAAACGAATTAACATTCAACGAATATTTAGGCTATGTCAAAAAATTTCATCCATTAGTTCGAACTGCCAATCTCGAAATTTCTCGAGCGCAATCCAATTTAATGATGGCTCGTGGCGGTTTCGATCCAAAAATAGAAATCGATTTTGATAAAAAACAATTCAAAAACTCAGAATATTATTCAGTCTTAAACTCTAGTTTCAAAATTCCGACTTGGTACGGAATCGAACTAAAAGCAGGTTTCGAACAAAACGAAGGAATATTTTTAAATCCAGAAAGAACTGTTCCAAATACTGGTTTAGCTTCATTTGGAATCAATATTCCATTAGCACAAGGATTGCTAATTAACCAACGAATGTCCGATTTGCGAAAAGCCAAATTGCAAATAAAACTAAGCGAAGCCGAACAAAAACTGCAAGCAATCGCAGTGCTTTATGATGCAGCTTTAGCTTATTTCAATTGGAAAAAAAACTTTAACGAAGTTGTGCTTTATGACAATTATACCAAAAATGCCGAAATTCGATTCAAAGGCATTCAATCATTAATCAAACAAGGCGACAAACCAGCAATTGACAGCGTCGAAGCTGGGATTATTGTCAAAAACAGAAAGTTAAGCCTTGAAGATTCTAATTTAAAATTAAAAAAGTCCAAACTTGAATTGTCCAACTTTTTATGGATCGAAAACAACATTCCGCTCGAACTTCAAGACAATATCATTCCTGAACAAAAATTAGAACAAACAATTCAAGAAACCTTAAAAACCAATGATTTACTAAATCGAGATTTCTCGATAGAAAATCATCCAAAAATAAATGCTTTACAGTCTAAAATCGACATTTTAAATGTCGAACGAAAACTAAAAGCCAATAGTTTATTACCTAAAATAGATGTTGGATATTCCTATTTATCTCAACCACAATTTATTAATGAATACAAATTCGAAAATTATAAAATTGGAGCCAACTTCAGTTTTCCTTTATTTCTTCGAAAAGAACGTGGAAGTCTGAAATTAGCAAAATTCAAAATTCAAGAAACTGAACTCGCATTAGATTTAGAAAAAACACAATTAACCAACAAAATCAATGCTCAAAAAATCGAAATTGAATCTTTAATTAAACAAAGAAATTTTATAAACGATTTAGTAAAAGACAATCAGACAATGTTAAGTTCAGAAGAAAGGTTGTTTTCATTTGGCGAAAGCTCACTTTTCTTATTAAATACTCGCGAAAACAATTTAGTAACAGCACAATTGGCTCAAATTGTTTTAGAAAACAGATTCTATATTTCAAATTCTGAATTTTATCGGGTTTTGGCAAATCCAAAATAATTCAAATAATTCTTGAAATTATTATTAATTTTAAAATTGTTATTGTTATTGAATTTTGAAATTGAATTTTGAAATTGAATTCGTATATTTGCCGTCTCAAAAATTCAAGAATGATTATCCCAAAAACAAGAGAACAAATCGAGTTAATGCGAATTAGCGCTCAACTTGTTTCAAAAACACTTGGACTTATTGCCAAAGAAATGGTTCCTGGTGTTACTACAATAAAAATAGACAAACTTGCCGAAGAATTCATTCGAGATAACGGCGGAATTCCAGGTTTTAAAGGTTTGTATGGTTTTCCAGCAACATTGTGTGTCAGTCCAAATGCCCAAGTTGTGCACGGTGTTCCAAACAATATTCCACTTGTGAGTGGCGATGTAATTTCGGTAGATTGTGGCGTTTTAAAAAATGGTTATTATGGTGATCACGCATATAGTTTCGAGATTGGCGATGTTGACCCAGCTGTTAAAAAATTATTGCGCATTACCAAAGAATCATTATATGTTGGTATTCGCGAATTCAAAGCAGGAAACCGAGTAGAAGATGTTGGAAATGCAATTCAAAAATATTGCGAAAATCACGGTTATAGTGTTGTACGTGAACTAGTTGGTCACGGTTTAGGAACCAAAATGCACGAAGATCCAGAAATGCCAAATTACGGAAAACGTGGTCGTGGTAAACTTTTTATCGAAGGAATGACTGTTGCAATCGAACCAATGATCAATATGGGAACCAAAAACACCAAACACCTAAAAGATGGTTGGACAATTTTGACAGCCGACGGAAAACCATCGGCGCATTTTGAACATAATGTTGCATTAATAAATGGAAAACCCGAAATTTTATCTACTTTTGATTATGTCTATGAGGCTTTAGGAATTGTGAGTAATGAAGAAGACGAGTTTAGACAAAAGTTGGTTGTTTAGATTATTTATTAAATTTGATTATATTTACATAAAATAAAAAAATGAGGTTAAAGCTTCAAAATATCGGTATAATTGAAAGCGCAAACATTAATATTGATGGTATAACATTAATTGCTGGGCAAAACGATTCTGGTAAAAGCACTGTTGGAAAAGTTTTGTATGCTTTGATTAGAGGAATGAATATTGATGAGGATAGGTTCAATTCTTCTAAAAATGAGTTTGTAAGAAATAAAATTAGAGATATTAGGAATTTAATACTAAGAAATAAATTTTCCGAATTAAACGATAATGAAATACAAGAAAAATTTATTTCAAATTTTCTAAATGATGACAAATCCTTTTTTGGACGTTCAATCTTTAAATTAAATTTTGATAATCCTGATTCAATATCAAATTTACAACTGGAATTATCAAGTTTATTGGATTTATTTTCAAATTATACAAATTTATCTTTAAAAAATCAATTGTCTAGTTTTATAATTGAAATAATTGATCGTTTAACAATTTCGATTGATTCGGATTCTGTTTTGCATTATGAATTAGATTCTTTTTATGAGAATGAATTCGGAAATCAAATACAAAATAAATTTAATAAAAAAGAATCAAATCTTGAAATAATTGACTCTGATTTAAAAAAAATAATTTTCAAAGATTCTATAATCTTTGAAGGTTTTAATCAAAATTCAAGTCTATATTATAATGATGTTTTTTTTATTGAAACACCAATTAAACTTGGTGAAAGATTTTCTTTATTTAGTGATAAAACTTTAAGAGATAAAAATACTTATTTAAACAGTAAAATTTTTCAACCAAAAAAAGAAAAAGATATTTTTACAGATAACGATTCAAACTTTGAAAAATTTACACAAATAATCACTGAAATAATAAAAGGAGAATTCATATTTAATTCTAAAAATGAGTTAGTTTTTAAAAAAAGTGATATTGAATTTGATTTAAATAATGTTGCAACTGGTATAAAAAGTTTCGGCGTATTACAATTATTGCTTCAAAATAATCTTATAAACTCAAACTCATTATTAATTATAGATGAGCCAGAAGTCCATTTACACCCAACTTGGCAAGTTAAATTTGCGGAAATTTTGGTCAGATTATCTCAGGAATTTGCAATTCCAATAGTTTTAACTTCTCATAGTCCTTATTTTATAGAAGCTTTAGAAGCTTACACTAAAAAATATAAATATGAAGATTCAACTAATTTTTATTTAGCAGAAAAAAACGAGGATGGTCTTAGCTCAAATATAGTAGATGTAACTAAAAATATTTTGCCAATATTAAAATCGATTTCTGAAGCCTTTTATATAATTCAAGATATAAATGATGAATATTAGTGAAATAAAACAATATTTTGAAAATAACTTTCCTAAAAAAAGTTTAAAAGAATTATCAATAAACGTTAATAATAATGAGTCATTGGTAAATTTACAAAATTTAAGTTATGATTTTGACAGTATTAAATCAAGAAGAGACAAGGTTTTAAAGACATCTGATACAATTTATTTTAGAAACGATAAAATAACTTTTGTAGAATTTAAAAGTGGAAAAGTTGGAAATTATGAATACAGATTTAAAGCATTTGAAAGTATAATATCATTTTACAATTACATTTATGAAAATGGTTTTAAAGATGCTTTTAGTGTACCCAATGATATTTTTGAAATTTATTTTGTTCATAAAAGAACATCTAAATATTCAAGTTTACAAGAATTACAAATAATTGAAAAAGAATTGTCGAAAGAATATAAACATTTGTATTCTAAATTTAAATTAATTGATATTGATCAGTTTCAAAAGATTTTTAAACCGAAATGAAATCAACATTCAA
>JAYVBR010000295.1:0-3065 GCA_043750395.1 Bacteroidota bacterium
CATTTTCGAAGTCAAGAAATTTGGCAAACTGCACCAACCAATCAAGAATATTTAAATGATGGTTGGTTGGGTCGATATTTAGATGAAAATTATAAAGAAAACAATCCTACGGCTGGCATAAATCTTGATTCGATTGATAATTTGACATTGAAAGGTCAAGAACCCAACTCGATTACAGTCAAAGATCCAAGTCGATTTTTATCAAAAAATAATGCAGATGATGATGTAAAATTATCTGATAATCCGCAATTAGATTTTGTTCGGAAAATTGCCAATTCAATCGACGAAGGTTCGGAAGATATTCAAAAAGCTTTAAAAAATTCAGCAGTTTCTGATGTTATTTATCCAAAAACAGGATTAGCTAAAAACCTAGAATGGATTTCGAAATTGATAAAAGGCAATTTGAATTCGAAAATTTATTACACAACTTTGGGCAGTTTCGATACGCACGACAACCAATTGGCATTGCATAAAAACAAATTAACCGATTTGAACGATGCTGTTTTTAGTTTTTATCAAGATTTGAAAAAAGCGAATCAATTGCAGAATGTGACCATAGTAATTTTCTCGGAATTTGGTCGTCGTGTTAAAGACAATGGCAAAGGAACCGATCACGGAACAGCTGCGCCAATGTTCGTAATTGGTGGAAATAATTTAGGAAGAGTGATTGGCAAAAACCCAAATTTATCTGATTTGGACAATGGCGATTTAAAACATCTGATTGATTTTCGTAGCGTTTATGCCAGTTTATTGAAAAATAAAATGAATTTTGATTCAAGTAAAATTGGCATTAAAAATAAGGTTTTAGAAGGTTTGTTTTAAAATATTTTTTAAAGTATAATGTTCTTGCAAATAATTTTTAAGGACTTTTATAGTAAACCCAGACTACGCATTAGAAATCTATAATAAGTTGAAACTACTTCAAAATCTGTCACTTACTCTTTTTTCTGATGTTGAAATATAAAATATTCCTTCATCAAAAAAAGTCAGTTTGCACCATATTTTATTGTGTTTTTAATTTTCATTTCGAAATCTAATGCTTAATCTGGGTTAAATTTAAACTCTTTATTACCATTTAATAATCGCACTCGCCCAAGTAAAACCAGAACCGAATGCAGCCAAAACAACTGTGTCACCTGATTTAATTTTGCCCAATTCCCAAGCTTCGGTCAATGCAATTGGTATAGAAGCAGCAGTTGTGTTTCCGTATTTCTGAATATTATTAAACACTTGGTCTTCAGATAAATTAAATTTTTTCTGAATGAATTGAGAAATTCTCAAATTGGCTTGATGTGGAATCAACATGTCAATATCTGAAACTTGCAAATTATTGGCTTCTAAACCTTCATTTATTACTTCTGCAAATCGTACAACTGCATTTTTAAATACAAATTGTCCGTTCATATATGGCATATAACTAATATCATCAGGGTTATTGTCTTCTAAAATATCAGAAATCCATCGACCGCCCATACTTGGTGCAGCAACAGATAATTCTAATGCATGCTCGCCTTCAGCATGCAAATGTGTTGACAAAACACCTTTAGTTAAATCTTCTTCACGAGAGATTATCGCTGCACCAGCGCCATCGCCAAAAATTACCGAAACATTTCTGCCTCGTGTTGTCATATCTAAGCCCAATGATTGCAATTCGGCACCAACAATTAGAATGTTTTTATACATTCCAGTTTTAATGTATTGGTCCGCGACCGATAAAGCATAAATAAACCCAGAACATTGGTTACGAATATCGAGCGCGCCAATGGTTTGTAGTCCTAATTCTTTTTGTAAAGTAACACCAGGTCCAGGAAAATAATAATCGGGAGTAATTGTTGCAAAAACTATAAAGTCTATATCATCTTTAGCTATTCCAGAACGTTCTATTGCGATTTTAGCAGCTTTCACGCCCATTGATGAAGTTGTTTCGCCGCTACCTTTTATAACATGACGTCGTTCTTGAATTCCAGTTCTTTCTTGAATCCATTCGTCGTTGGTATCAATAATTTTGGATAAATCGTCGTTTGTAATTATATTTTCTGGAACAAAATAACCAAGACCAGATATTTTAGAATTGTACATTTTTTGGTTTTTTTTGAGGAATAATTAAAAATTTTAATCAAAATTAATCATTCTGTAAAAAATGAACTACTTTTTTGAAGATTATTTTCAAATATACTTTAAAAGTCTAGAAAAACAATTGAGTTAATATGTATTTCATAATTAGAATCAAAAAATATTGATTTTTTATTAAAGTCGGCTTCTATTAAATAATGATTGCCTCTAAAATAATTTTGTTTCACAATTACTTTAAATTCAGATTCTTGCACAATTTTTAATTGATGTGAATATTTCAAAATAACTTTTCCATCGATTTCAATTTCATTAATTTCTCCAAAAAGCGAACCAATATATTTATTTTCTGGATTTTCAAAAAGTGTTTTAGGTCTATTTGTAGCAATAATTTCACCGTTTCGCAAAACAATGGTTTCATCAGAAAAAGACAAAGCATCGTTGCAATCGTGCGTTGCGATTAGGCAAGAAATATTGTTTCGCTTAAGATAATGAAATAAATTGCGGCGCAAATTATTTTTTCTAAAACTGTCAATTTGACTAAAAGGCTCATCGAGTAATAAAATTTTTGGCTTTTTTGCAATAACCATTGCTAAAGCAACTCGCTGTTGTTGTCCGCCACTCAAAAATTGTGCTTTTGTGTTTTCAAACTCGGACATTTCTACAATTTCAAGTAACTCTTTTATACGGATTTTCTTTTTTATTAAATCTACATTCGATAAAAACTTACCTACATTTTCGGCAACAGTGATGTATGGCATTAAACCGAAATCTTGGGCTAAATATTTAATGTAATCTTCGCCAGGAATTAAGTTGCGTTTTGGTCCAAATATTGGTTTATTATCAAATAAAATTTTACCTTCATTCAAATTATACATTCCATAAATTAACTTTAACAAAGTACTTTTTCCGCAACCGCTTTCGCCAATAATCGCAATGTTTTTTGCGTTTTCAAGGTTAAAACTTATGTTTTTTAATGTAGGAATTTGGTCGTA
>JAYVBR010000296.1:0-3064 GCA_043750395.1 Bacteroidota bacterium
AAAAATCAGTTTATTTAGCAATAATAAACAACGAAAAATGTTGGAAAATGCCAATTCAAAATTGGCCCTTGATAATGAATCAATTTTTAGTTATCTTTGAAGATAGATGTAAAATTGAACATTAAACAATAAAATAGAGTTTACACAAAATATTGTCCAGTCTCTATTTTGTTTTTTATAACTTCTTGATGTAATGATAAATTGGTCATACCTGTCATTTTCAATTGGGGATTTTCTGCCCCCATTTTGAAAATGCTTTGGTTGTGCATGATATAATCTGCATTGAAATTGTTTAATTTTACAACTGTCATTGGGTGTGTTTTATAATTCTAAATATTCGGGTTTTAGGATGTTTTTGTAATCTAATAAATACTCGTAATCATAATGTGTTTTAGGAGTTCTTATCCAATTATGAGAAAGATTAACTTTTGTTTCTTTTTCTTCGTAATTCATATTAAATTCAGGCAGTTTTGTTTCTGTTATTGTCTCTACATTTAATATTCCATCATCTTTGAACAACATTTCATTTGTGATTTTTTGATTATCATCTTCTTGATATAAATTTATTTGACGCAAAAACATTTTGTTATCTGGATATTTTACATACTCTTCTTCTCCAATTTCTTTTACTTTGTTATAAAACATTGATAAATAAATGAATAATTTTCCTTGGTTATAAGTCAAAAATTCAATATTTATACTTCTAAAATAATTATCAATACAAGCTATTGGTTTATCATTTTGATAAATTGTCGCAAAATATTCTTTATTATTTTCAAAAGCATATTTAGCCCAATTTTCTACATTATTAAGATGAAGTTTATCTTCTTTTGTAACTTTATCTAAATTTGTTAACGCATTGTCTAAAGTGTCTTCTTCATTCATGACTTGCTTCATCAAGTCATTGTATTCTAAAAATTTTATTGTGTACATATTGTTATAAATTTATAATCCTGGTAATTTTGTTATATCATCAATTATTGTAATTCCTTTTTTGGTCGCATGATCTAATACATTTTGAGAAACTCCATTCATATTTTCTACTTGAAGAAACACATTTTCTTTTAACGGCTTTCCATCTAATATAGCTTTTTTATATTTAGCTGCATTATCAACATAGCTTTTAGCAGTATTTTCAGTTACTTTGGCTAAATCGGTAGCTTTACGCTCTATTATTGCTTTACCCTTTATAAAACCATCAATACGACCCTTTTTACCATTTTTTAAGGAAACATAAACTTCGTCTAAATATTTCAATCTTTTTTTACTATATAAATAGCTTAATGCGTTATTCATAACCATGTTAAAACTATTTCCTCTCATCATATTTTGAAACCATTTTTGTGATTCCAACATCATTTTAGAAAGACATTTTTGTGAGTTATACACCAACCACGCCAATGCACCCACAAAATACGTATGAAAATTAGCCACGGTAAAGTTATATACTTTTTGGGGTTCATAATTAAATTTTGTGTCTTTTATCTCTATATTTTCGTGGTTTTGTGTTTTTATTTGGTCGCCAGTTTGCAATTCCGAGGCATCTTTCCAAGCCGTCTTGGGTGTAAAAAGGGTGTGTAGCGGTGGTTTCTATTACTTCGTTAGAAATTTAGGCTTCAATTTTACCATAATCCATTAGCTCATTGATGATTTTTTTATTTTTCGTTAAGTTCGGGTTAATGCCGAACATTCGAATAAATTGATTGATCATTAACTCATTGTTAAACTGTGTTTTATAGTCTGACATTGAAAAAGGTAATTTGTGGTTTATCTTATTGGAGAACCAACCAACTTTGGCTAAATTCACGCAAGTTAAAGCCACATTTGTATGGAAGTTAATTTTGGCTTCGCTGCGAGCCTCGCAAGTATTTACACCTGTAAACTGTTTGGCATCTCTAAAAATAAATTCCATCTGAAAACGTGACCTGTAATGATTTACAATTTGGTAAGTTTCTTGTTTTAAATTGGTAGAAAAGTATATTTTGGTGACTTTTACTTGACCATCTTTTAGATATTTTACAAATGCTACATTGATATTTCGTTTAAACGCCACAGAATAAGCAATCGTTCCATAAACTTCCATTTCTTGGTCTTGGTATTTTAAATTGAAATGATTGAGGTTAATGTTTTTAAAGTTTATTTTTCCATCAAATTTTTTTGGAGCACCTTTCTTTCCTGTCATAGATCCATTGTAGATGTAATTCAAATTGCTATCATCTCTTAATCTGCTCACTAAAAACTTTTTTGCCTTGGCAACTGCTTTCACGAACAAGGATTTGGAGAAGTATGCGTCTGCAACAATATAATCAGATATTTTTTTTAATTCTACAGCATGATCAACTATGAGTGAACCGTAATGTTCTAATAGCGTCTTATTTTTTTCTTCTAATTCATTTGCTGGTGGCGTTTGAATAGCATTGAGATGAAAAGCTGTGTTTAACTCTGGTGCAATAATTGCAAAACCCGATATTTCATTTCCCCATTTTGCTTTGCCAGCAACACCAGACCAAAAATAGCCAACGCCATAAGTTGTTTTGCCTGATTTTAAGAGATAAGATGGGTCAAATCCTATAAGAACATTAGTGCAAATCGTGCCGACTAAATTCTTGTTAAATTCAAAAAAATTAAAATCTTTTTTGAAATTATTTCGATAAGATAATTCGTTAAGATATCCATATCTTTGCATTTGCAGAAAATTAATTCTACATTTTATGCTTAAAAACAAAATCAGCACATGATTTACAAAGTTTTTTGTATTTTTGTACTGAATTAAACTTTTATAATTTTAATACATTGACAATCAATTTCTTAATATTTTGGCTTGGCTGTGGATTCACGATTGTAAAATTACGAAATAATCTTAAAAATTACAAAATTTCACGGGTTTTGCCAAATTATTTAACGCTTATTTTATTGAAAATCAATTACTTAAATTAGTTTTTACGAAGTATTGGGTATAACATTCCCAAAATATAGGATTGTAATGGTTATGGATTCTGCTGGTTGGCACACAACTAAAAAATTAGAGATACCAGAAAATATAATAATATTACCATTGCCGCCA
>JAYVBR010000297.1:0-7141 GCA_043750395.1 Bacteroidota bacterium
GACAAATTCGCAGAATGTGCGAATATATAGGATACGAGGTAACAGCTTTAAAAAGAACTCGAATTATAAACATCAATCTCGATGTTCCTGTTGGACGCCATCGAGATTTAACAGATGTCGAAATTAAAGAATTAAATAGTTTGATTGAACCATCGAGTAAAACCGAAGAAGCAAGTTTTGATAAACCAAAACCAATCATTAGAAAAACCGAATTTATTAAAAAAGATGATGCTCGTTTTAAACGAAAAGGGGAATATTAAAAAAAAGGCACAGCTTTTGTTACTTAATTAAAAAGTAGTTATTATGAAGATTTCAAATATAGTTTTAGCATCGATGGTTAGTGCCACATTTCTAGTGAGTTGCAAACCAAGTATTGACGATAAAAAGCAAATAGTCGAAAAGAAGAAAATCACAGAAAAAGATAAGAATGACAGCATAATGATTAATGCTCAAAATTGTCCAGCTTGTGGAATGGGTTAATAGTTTTTTAATTCAAAATCATTATGAAAATATCAAATATTCTTTTATCTACGATGATTTCGGCTAGTTTTTTGGTTAGTATTGAATCTAGTGCTCAAAAAATAAAGAGGCCGGTTCTTGAAAGTCAAAAATCTAAACTTTTGAAATCAAGAAAATTAGCATTGATTAATAAAACAAAAAAAGATAGCTTGAAAAAAGCATACGAAATTAATATTAATCAAATTGAAAAATACTGTCCAGGTTGCGGCAAAGGTTAGATGAATAGCCTTAATATAGGCGTTGCAATAATGCCAGAAATCGATTTTTTAAAAGCTAGTTTACCTTTATTTCAAAATGAACAAATCGATGTTATAGAATGGTCTTTTGATACAATAAATTCAGAAAATTCAGAATCAGAATGGCTTTCGGGTTTATTGGATACTTACAGCAAAGAAAATAAATTGCTTGGTCACGGCGTTTATTACTCTCTTTTTGATTCAAAATGGAACGAAAGGCAAGAAAATTGGCTTTCAAAACTAAAAAAAGAAACTTCCAAAAGAAAATACAATCACATTTCTGAACATTTTGGTTTTATGTCAAGTTCAGATTATCATGCCGGATTTCCGTTGCCAGTTTCATTGAACGATTTAACTTTAAAAATAGGAATCGATCGAATAAAACGACTTCAAGATGCAGTGCAATTGCCAGTGGGAATTGAAAATTTAGCTTTTTCATTTTCAAAATCAGATGTTGAACAACAAGGCGTTTTTATTGAAAAAATAATAAATTCGGTTGGCGGATTCGTGATTTTAGATTTGCACAATATATATTGCCAATCGCATAATTTCGGGATTGAAATGTTAGATTTAATAAATCTTTATCCGTTAAATGAAGTAAAGGAAATTCACGTTTCTGGCGGAAGCTGGCAAGATAGTTTGTATTCAAAAAATAAAAAAATTCGCCGCGACACGCACGATGAAAACATTCCAAATGTAATTTTTGAAGTTTTGCCTGAAGTTATTTCTAAATGTAAAAATCTTGAATTTGTAATTTTTGAAAGATTAGGAAATTCTATTAAAAACGAAAATGATTTTGTTGATTATCAAAATGACTTTATAAAACTAAAAAAAATCATTAAAAGTCAAGAATTTATCAAAAACAATAAAATTTGGTCTAAAAATTATTCATTAGAAAAAATTCCATTTTCTGATTTAGATTTGTATAATGAACAACAATTATTAGCAAAAACAATATCTGAAACTAAAGATTGCAGTCAAATTCAAAAAATGAAACTCCAAAATTGGAATGTAGATTCTTGGGATTTAGAAATGATAAACACAGCAATACTTATAAGTAAAAAGTGGAGTTCAGAATCACATTGATTAATATATTTTATATGTTTTAAGTCATTTTTATTTTTTTAATTTGATTTAAAATAAATTAATTTAAAAATATTTGGCTTTATATTAATATTAAATCATTTTTTTTGCAATAATTTCAATAAAAATTTTATTTTTGCACCTCACAAATTAAATTGAAATGGCAACGTATAATAAAAGAGGTTACAAAACACCAAAAGAAAAAGAAGAAAAAGTCGATAATACTAACTTCGTTGAACAAACAGTAGATGTAAATGAGGCTGAAAGTACAACAGCAGGTGTTTTCTCAAAATTAGATGAAGGTGCTTCAAAAACCGAAGAGTTTGTAGAAAAAAACCAAAAATACATATTTGGAATTTTAGCAGCTGTCGCTTTAATAACAGTTGGATATTTGTTGTACAATAAATATGTAGCCGAACCAAAACAAGATACAGCAGCTAACGAAATGTTCGATGCGCAACAATATTTCAAACAAGCAACCGAAGCAACTACGCCAGAGGCCAACGACTCTTTATATAATTTAGCATTAAACGGAAAAGATAAAAAGTTAGGTTTTATTAAAATCGCAACAGATTTTTCAGGAACTGATGCTGGAAATTTAGCTAATTATTATGCAGGAATGTCATTATTGAATACTGGAAAATTTGCTGATGCAATTAAATATTTAGAAGATTTTAATTCAAGCGATCAAATGTTGAAACCGCTTGCAATTGGTGCAATTGGCGATGCAAATGCCGAATTGAACAAACCAAAGGAAGCTTTAGAGTTTTATGTAAAAGCATCAGAAACTAATAAAAATGAATTGACAACACCACGTTTTTTAATGAAAGCTGGACAAACTGCAATGAGTTTAGGCAACAAAGCCGATGCGTTGAAATATTTTACAGAAATAAAAGAGAAATATGAATCGTCTCCAGATGCGCAAGGCATTGATGGATATATCGGAATGGCACAATAATTAAGATTGCAGATTGCAGATTGCAGTTTTTGAGATCCTGAAATCTAAAATCTAAAATCTGAAATCTAAAATCAGATGGCTACAGCTAACAAAAATTTATCTAATTACGATAAAAGTACAATCCCAAATGCGAAAAATTTTCGGTTTGGGATTCTTGTTTCAGAATGGAACGAGCATATAACCGAAGGTTTGTACAAAGGCGCGATTGAAGCTTTGACTGATTGTGGTGCTTTGCACAAAAACATAATTCGTTGGAATGTTCCAGGAAGTTTCGAATTGGTTTATGGTGCTAAAAAAATGATTGAAACCCAAAAACCAGATGTTGTTATAACGATTGGAAGCGTAATAAAAGGCGAAACCCAACATTTTGATTTTGTTTGCGATGGTGTAACACAAGGCATTAAAGATTTGAATGTTTTGAGCGATATTCCAGTTATTTTTTGTGTCTTAACAGACAATAACGAACAACAATCCATCGATAGATCTGGTGGAGTTCACGGCAACAAAGGAACCGAAGCTGCAATTGCGGCAATAAAAATGGCTTTTTTAAGACAAGAAGCTAATGCCAATCATCATTATCAATCAGAAAATTTATTAGATTCGAAACAATTGCAAATTGATGGAAATTTGAAATTGGATAAAAAAAATTAAAGAAATTGTAATTATTCAGCAATTAAATTTTAGCTCGAAATTGAGCGGAAATTGCTAGAAATTTGCCGCAAAGACCCAAAGGCTCAAAGAAAAACAAGAATAAATTTCAAGAAATTTATAAATTGAATGTTAAAATATTCCACATTTGTATTAAATCCTTTGTGGCTTTGAGCCTTTGTGGCATAGAAATCAAATAAATTTTGAAGTCTAAATGGTTGCAATTCCATATATGTTTAATAAATAAAAATCTTAGTTGTTTTTACAAACTAAATAACCAATGAAATTTAATCTCATTTTTTTCTTTTTAATAAGTTTTGGTTTTGGTCAAGTCGCACCAAAGCTAGATTTTGAACTTAAAAATGAATTAGATGAAATATTAAAATACGACCAAATTTTCAGAGAATATGCCGATTCTGAAACTTCTGATGAGAGAAAAAAGGAAATTCTTTCTCTAACTGGTTTTTCAAAACAAGATTTAGATCAAAACCTTTGGAATATTATTACTGAAACCGATTCCATCAATATTAAAAAAGTCGAAAAAATCACTAAAAAATATGGTTATCCAGGTAAATCCTTGGTTGGAACACCAGCAAATATTGCTTGTTGGTACGTAATTCATCATTCTAATAAAATAAAAAAATATTTTCCGATAATTAAAGCAGCAGGAATTTTAAAAGAAATTCCAAATACGAATGTAGCAATGATGGAAGATAGAATGTTGATGGCTGAAGAAAAAGAGCAAATTTATGGCACGCAAGGCGCAGGAAGATTGATAATAAACGCTTCTGGAAAGGAAGAATTCTTCAACTTTATCTGGCCAATAAAAGATGTCTCGCAAGTCAATGATTTAAGAAAACAGGCTGGTTTCAAAACTAATGTCGAAGAAAATGCTAAAAATCTTGGAATCGATTATAAAGTCTTAACCTTAGAAGATTACAAGAAACTAAATATCAAAGTCAAAAACTAAATCAAGATTTTGGATTCTGATTTTTTTAATATGTTATTAACTTTTTAAACCAATCAAATTTGCTTAAATTTGTATAATGGTTAATTTTTGATATTTATTTTTGATATCTAAAATCTAATATCTAAAATCTGAAATTTCAAAATGTCAAGCATCATACAATTACTTCCCGATCACGTTGCCAACCAAATTGCTGCTGGCGAAGTCGTACAAAGACCAGCATCGGTTGTGAAAGAATTACTTGAAAACGCTGTCGATGCTAAAGCAACTGACATCAAACTAATAATTAAAGACGCTGGAAAATCTTTAGTTCAAGTAATTGACAACGGACTTGGAATGAACGTAACCGATGCCCGAATGTGTTTTGAACGACACGCCACCTCAAAAATTCGGATTGCAGAAGATTTATTTTCGTTACACACAAAAGGTTTTCGTGGCGAAGCATTAGCATCAATAGCTGCAATTGCTCACGTCGAAATGAAAACCAAGCAAGATCAAGAAGAATTAGGAACTCATATTGTAATAGAAGGAAGCAAGTTTGTCTCGCAAGATGTGGCAGTTTTGCCAAAAGGAACATCGTTTTCGGTAAAGAACTTGTTTTTTAATATTCCAGCTAGACGTAATTTCTTGAAATCAGAAACTATTGAATACAGACATATTCTTGATGAATTTCAGCGTGTTGCAATGGCGCATCCGAACATTCATTTTACTTTTTATCATAACGGAAGCGAAAATTATAACTTGCCACAATCGAATTTTCGCCAACGAATTGTCAATATTTTTGCGGGAAAAACCAATGAAAAATTGGTTCCAATAAAAGAAGATACAGAAATTGTCAAAATAAAAGGATTTGTAAGCAAACCCGAATTTGCTAAAAAAGGTCGTGGCGAGCAATTCTTTTTTGTCAATGACCGATTTATAAAAAGTGGTTATTTACATCACGCCGTTATGTCAGCCTACGACGGTTTATTGCCACAAAGCGCGCAACCTAGTTATTATATTTATCTTGATGTACCACCAAATACAATTGATATCAATATTCACCCAACCAAAACCGAAATAAAATTTGATGATGAATCTGCGCTTTATGCAATTTTACGATCGACTATAAAACACAGTTTAGGACAATTTAATGTGGCTCCGATTTTGGATTTTAATAGAGATTCGAATCTCGATACACCTTATGAATTTAAAAATACTGTAGTTTCGTCGCCAACAATAGAATTTAATGGCAATTATAACCCTTTTTCAGAAAATTCAGATAAACAGTCTAATAATTATTCAAGCTACAAAAAACCTGAATTCACATCCAATTGGCAAAGTTTATATGCTGATTTAAAACAAGATACATTAGAAGTCGAAACTATGACTATCGAGAATGATGTTGTAACTTCGTCTCTATTTAATGATGATGAAATCGAACAATCGAAATCAAAAACATATCAAATTCATAAAAAATATATTGTTTCGCCACTCAAATCTGGGTTGGTAATTATTTACCAAAATCGAGCGCATCAAAGGGTTTTATATGAAGAGTTTTTGACAAATATGACTGTTAAACAAGCATCGAGTCAACAATTGTTGTTTCCGTTAAACTTATATTTTTCGACAAGCGAAATGAAATTAATTGCCGAATTGCAACTTTCGTTAAAAAACACAGGATTTGTATTCGAAGAAACCCATATCGACAGCATTGTAATTTCTGGAATTCCAGTCAATGTGACCGAAAGCGAAATTTCGATACTTTTGGAACAATTATTGAACGATTTGCAGGACGGAATTCCCGAAACAAGTTTCAGTCAAAACGACACAATTGCTAAATCTATGGCTAAAAGTTTAGCCATAAAAACGGGTAATTATTTGACCGAAACAGCTCAAGAAAGTTTAATAAATAATCTTTTTGCTTGTAAAGAACCCAATGTTTCTCCTTTTCAAAAACCAACTTTCATAACTTTGCGTGTGGAAGATTTAGATAAAAAATTCGCTTTATGATGCAGATTACAGACACAGTTAAACATTTGATAATTATTAATGTTTTGTTTTTTTTGGTTTCACAACTGAATATATTGCCATTTTCTAGTGATTTACTAAAATTACATTATTTTCAAAATTCAGGGTTTAGATGGTATCAATTAGTTACTCATATGTTTATGAGTGGTGGCGTTTTGCATATTGCATTTAATATGTTTGCATTATATTCATTTGGAAGTCAATTAGAATATAAATGGGGTTCTGCAAAGTTTTTGTTTTTTTATTTTTCTTGTGGAATTGGTGCGACTGTTTTCAGCTACTGCATTGATTATATAACTTTTAATGGTATTTTAAATGATCTAGTTTTTGAAAATTTTAATAAATCAGAAATATTAAGTACACTTTATGAAAATAAATATAATACACAGTGGGTTGATGTTCTTGGAAATGCAAAATTTAAAAATTTAATAAGTTGTTACAATTCAACTGCGGTAGGTGCTTCGGGAGGAATTTTTGGACTTCTTGTGGCTTTTGGTTTTTATAATCCAAATTCAATTTTAAGTTTTTTTTTCATTCCAATAAATATTAGCGCAAAATATATGATTGCATTTCTAGTTATTTATGAATTAATTTCTGGTATTGTAGAAAAATATGTTGGAGAATCAGTAATTGGACATTTTGCTCATTTTGGTGGAGCATTGACAGGCTTTATAATAATGTGGTTTTGGAAGAATAATCAATTTAATAAAAACCGCTGGA
>JAYVBR010000298.1:0-3049 GCA_043750395.1 Bacteroidota bacterium
TAGAAATCGCACAAGCTTTTCAATTGGCAAAAAAAGATGGTAAAGGTCCAAAACGTTCGATACTTTTTCTTCACGTTACTGGCGAAGAACACGGCTTGCACGGTTCTCGTTTTTACACCGAAAATCCATTATTCCCGTTAAAAAACACAATTACAGACATTAATATTGACATGATTGGTCGCCGAGATGATTTCCATAAAGAATCCAATAATTATGTTTATGTAATTGGTTCCGATTTTCTTGCAACAGACTTATATAACATTACCGAAAATGCCAATAAAAATTATGTAAACATTAATTTAGATTACAAATACAACTCCAAAACCGATTCAGAAAGATTTTATTATCGATCGGATCATTACAATTTTGCAAAAAACAACATTCCATCAGTATTTTTATTTAACGGAATTCACGAAGATTATCACAAGGCAACCGACGAAGTTTCTAAAATTGAGTTCGATGCTTTAACAAAACGCACTCAATTAGCATTTGCAATGGCTTGGGATTTAGCAAATCGAAAAAACCGACCAGTTGTTGACAAAAAAGGCGATTAAATTTTGGGCGCGACCTCGTCCCAAAAAACGAGGTCAGGCTATTCACTCCCAATTTTTTTCTTGATCTCGTCTAAAAAAGACGAGACCAAGAAAAAAGATTTCCGTTGCTATCCTTCGCGCAAAAAAACCGCAATAATTAAAACCTTAATGTTTTTTGTAACATTTGCAATAATTTTGTATCCAAAGTGAAACATTTGAATTATTATTAAATGGAATTCAGCGAAATCTACACAACTTATTGGCAAAAAATATACCGAATTTGTCGCGGATATGTCAACAATGACGATTGGGCAAAAGATATTGCACAAGATACTTTTATCAATGTTTTCAATAATTTAGAGAACTTTAAAGGCAATTCAAAAATCAGCACTTGGATTTTTAGAATTGCCGTAAACAATTGCCTACGACAAATCGAAAACCAAAATCGAATGCCAAAATCTGCAATTATAGACAACCTAATTCAACTCGAAGAAATCAAAATCGATAACAAAATAGAGTTATTATACCAAGCAATCAACGAATTGAAGGAAACTGATAGAATTATAATTTCGCTTGAACTTGAAGAATTGAAGCAAGCAGAAATTGCCGAGATTGTTGGAATTTCTGAAGCGAATGTTCGAGTAAAAATTCACAGAATTAAAGAAAAATTAACCGAAAAATTTAAAAATTATGAGCGAGATTAATTTTATAGAAATTTGGCAAAATCAAAAAATTGATTTTAATGCAGAAGAAATAATTCATAAAGCCAAAACAGAAAATAAAAAAATTCAAAACAAAATAATCTTACAAAGCATTATTTTATTTACAACTGCAATTTACATTATTCTCGTAATTTATTATTTTCAACCTAAAATGTTGACTACCAAAATTGGAGCAATTTTAACTATTTTGGCAATAATTATTCAATTAATTGCCAATAAAAATTTATTTTCGAAAAAAAATAATTTCGAAAATTCTAATTCAGAATTCTTAAACAATCTGATTATTTTTAAAAAAAAGCAAGAAATTATGCATACTAAAATATTATCAATTTATTATATTCTGCTAACAATCGGAATTTTAATTTATATGATTGAATATGCTTTGAGAATGAAAATTTTATGGGTTATTTCAATTTATGGTCTAACGATTTTATGGTTTGCAATTTGTTGGTTTTATTTCAGACCAATTCAAATTAAAAAACAAAATCAAAAACTGAATTTAATTATCGAAAAACTTCAAAACTTAAAAAATCAAATTTTAGAATAATTTTTTGTAACATTTTAAGTTTGTTTGTATCAAAAAGCAAACAATCTAAAATTTATATAAAATGAAAAATCTAATTTTATTATTCGCCTTAATTTCAACATTTCAAGTCACAAAAGCACAAGATTTATATTGCACAACTTTTGGAAACCCAAATGATATTCCTGTTTTATTTTTACACGGTGGACCAGGTTACAATGGTGCAAGTTTCGAAGTTTCGACAGCAAAAAAACTTTCTGAAAACGGATTTTATGTAATTGTTTATGATCGCCGTGGCGAAGGAAGATCTGTCGATTTGAATGCAAAATTCAATTTTCAAGAAACTTTCGACGACATTAATTTGATTCTTAAAAAATATAATGTTAAGAAAATCAATTTAATTGGACATTCTTTTGGAGGGATTATTGCAACATTATATACAGAAAAAAATCCCGAAAAAGTCAATACATTTGTTTTGGCAAGTGCACCAGTTTCACTTCAAGAAACTTTCAAAACGATATTGACATCTTGCAGAAAGATTTATACCGAAAAACAAGATAAAACCAATTTGAATTATATTGATATGATTGAAAAAATGAATACAACTTCGGCGCAATATTTCGCTTATAGTTTTAGTCATGCTATGCAAAACGGATTTTATTCGCCTAAAAATCTATCTGACGAAGCCAAAATTATTTATGAAAATTCCAAAAAAATTGATGCTTTTAAAAATGCTATGATAATGACAAATGAAGCACCCACAGGTTTCTTGAAAAACGAAAATTATACTTCAATTAATTTATCTGAAAACTTGAAAAAATTAATTGAAAATAAAACGAAAATTTTTGGAATCTATGGAAAAGAAGATGGATTGTATTCTGAAAAACAAGTTACTGATTTAGCCAATATAATAGAAAGTCATAACTTAAAATATTTAAACAATTGCTCTCATAATATTTTTATTGACCAACAAAAAACTTTTATTGAAAGCTTAAAGAATTGGCTAAAATAATAAATAAATCTGTCTTGTTATTTTTAACGTTACGATTTTTTTTTGTTGAATTTTTTAGATTTATTTGGTACTAAAACATTTTTTGATTTTTCGATTTCAGAATTGTATCCGAATCTAAACTTGAATTCATTCAATAAATTATCAGAAAAAAACAATGACGAAAACGCATCGTGTTGTTCTTGATTGTTTTTCTCGAAATCTAAAAGTTTTTCAGAATAAGATTTTAATTGTTCAGGTTTCAATAAATTTCTAAAATCAT
>JAYVBR010000299.1:0-3046 GCA_043750395.1 Bacteroidota bacterium
GACCACTTTGGAGAAAAGAAAAATTAAAATTAATTAACGGTTTTGACGAAAAATTACAAATTTTTGAAGATCCAGATTTGCATATTAGAGCTTTCAATAATCATTTGAAATCAAAAACTGCTATTGAATATGATTTTGATCATTTATATAGAGTAAATTATGAGCAAAAAAAACAGGCGAGGCAGAATAAGATTTTTTTAAAAAAAATTAGTGTTTCAGGTTTTGTTTTTTTTGATAAGTTTTTAAAAACAAATAAAAATCAAATAGCAAAATACAGTTTAAACTTTTTTAAAAATGAAATTTTAGTCAACGGAAATGTTACTGATGCATTAAAATTTTATAAATTGTTTACCAAATATCAAATTTTAAATTTTAAACAAATAATTTTTATTCCATTTTTAATAGCTTTAAAAATTTTTAATATTGAAAAAACAAAAGGATTTGGGTTTTACAAAATTTCAAACTTTATAATAAATTAAATGAATCAAAATTCAGTTTCAATAATAGTTCCTTGCTATAACCAAGCCCAATATCTTGACGAATGTCTAGAATCTGTACTTGCACAAACCTTTCAAGATTGGGAATGTATTATTGTCAATGATGGCAGCACAGATAATACCCAAGAGATTTCTAAAAATTGGATAGAAAAAGACAATCGATTCAAATATATTTACAAACAAAATTCAGGCTTAAGCGCAGCTCGAAATACTGGAATCGAAAATGCAATTGGCGAATTTATTTTGCCTCTTGATGCTGACGATAAAATTGCATCAGAATATTGCAAACTTGCAATCGAAGAATTTAAAAAAGATCTTGATTTGAAAGTCGTATATTGCAATGCCGAAAAATTTGGGGAAGAAACAGGCGAATGGATTTTGGGAAATTTTTCATTAGAAGCATTAGCAAAGTTCAATTTGATTTTTTGCTCAGCAATTTTTAAAAAAACCGATTGTCACAATGTTGGTGGATTTGATGTTAAAATGGTATATGGACTTGAAGACTGGGAATTTTGGATTGCAATATTAAAAAATGGTGGTAATGTAAAAAAAATCGAACAGGTTTGTTTTTTTTATCGTGTAAAAAAAGATTCAATGGTCACCGAACTAAAAGATGAAAAACTGAAATATTCGTATGAGTATATGAGTATAAAACACGTAGATTTTTTTGTTAAAAATTTAGGGTCATTTAAATCTCTGTTAAATGAAATTAAGATACATAATCAAAATATTAAGAGTGAAAAATTTATTATAAACTTGTTTTTTAATAGATTTTTTGGATTTAAATTCTTTAAGAAAAAAACTAATTAATTATTTAACTTTTTTAAATGGTATCTATAGTAATTAGGACAAAAAACGAAGCAAAAGAATTGTCATTTCTGTTAAAAAATCTTACTGAAAGATATGCAACAGATATTGATGAAATTATAGTATTAGATAACTTATCGACAGATAATACTAAAGAGATTACTTTAAAGTATAATGCCAAGTTAATTAATGTAGAAAAATTTAGTTATGGTGGTAGTGCCAATTTGGCTGCTCAAACCGCCCAAAATGATATAGTTGTAATTTTTAGTGCTCACTGCTATCCAGTAAGTCACGATTTTTTTAAATTGATTATAGAAAAATTTAAAAATCGAGAAAATGAGTTGGCCGGATTAAGGTGCATTCATTATAATAGCGATTACAAACTATTTATAAAAGGAGTTTCTGCTCATACAGATTATAATGGGGCTGGTTTAATGTTTGCTTGTTCTGCATTTAATAAAAGAATTTGGAAAAAAATTCCCTTTAAAAGCGATATAGCTACATTCGAAGACAAAGAATGGACAAAAAAAGTTCTTGAAAATGGCTTTAAAATTGAATTTGTTCCTTCTATTTTTTGTTACCATATTAAAAGAAATAGAAAACAAAAATTTTTCAGATTCAAAAAAGATGTTATTGGTGGTTATCAATTATTTCACAACAAATTGGATTTTCAAATAGTATTAAAAACTTTTTTAATTGAATTTATTGAATTGTTTTTAAGGTTGTTTTACGAGTTGGTTTATATATTCAAAAGACTTTTTTTTATGATTAAATTTCTTCTGAATAAACCAGAAAAATTTTAATTATGCCAAAAGTAATCTTATTATCACAAATACCATTGCCTTATTCCAAAATTGGAAGTCGGTCAACTCTTTATGATAATTATTTATCTCAAAATCATCAAATTGATTTTTTAATTTGTGAAAAACCCGTAGAATTTTATCCAAACATTAAATATGGTTTAATTAAAAATGATTTATTTACTAAAATTAAATCTAAAATCACAAAAAACAATTTTTTAGTCTATCAAAAAGCATTTAGTAAAATAATTAAAAAAGATAAAAAATACATAATCCAAATTATTGATAATACAGGTTTAGCCAAACATATAAATCAATTTTTAATAAAAAATAAATTACGAAATCAGTTTTATATTCAATTTTTCTATCATGGATTTATGCCAATTGATAATGTTAATAATTCAAATAATTTTTATGAGAAAATAGATGAGTTAATTTTATTAACGCAATTATCATATGATTTTATGAAATTGAATTGTAATGTAATAACACCTAAAATTTCTATTTTAAACAACGGTATAGATTCTAAAAAATTTTTTAAAATCAGCAATTCTAAAAAATTAGAATTTAAAAATAGTTTAGGTTTCAACGATAAAAAAATTATGATTTGGTGTTCGCAAGATCGACCAAAAAAAGGATTACATATTGTTTTAGACGCTTGGCAGACAATTTATAAAAATGATCCAGATACAATTTTGTTAGTTATTGGCTGTGATCCAAAAACGCCTCAAGAAGGCGTTCGATTTCTTGGAAAAATCCCTAATAACGATTTACCCAAATATTATCAAATAGCCGATGTTTACTTGTTTCCAACTTTATGGCAAGAAGGTTTCGGTATGAGTTTAGCCGAAGCATTACATTGCGGTTGTTACTGTATTGCATCTGCTTTTGGTGGTGTTCCAGAGGTTTTAAACTCAGGAAAATGGGGCGTTTTGATAGAAA
>JAYVBR010000300.1:0-3044 GCA_043750395.1 Bacteroidota bacterium
CATTGCTTCTGGATCATTAGTTTGCAATGCCAATGCAAAGCATTTATCGGCATAAATTATTTGTTTTGGAATGTTGTTATATGAACTACACAATTTTGATAGATTCTCTAGTGCAATAACTTGTTTTGTTTTCGAGCCTAAATCTTCACCAATCTTATAGGCTTGATTTGCATATTTAAAAGCTTGAATAGAATCTTTTTTAGTCAATTTCAAACTTAATTCACACAAGTAATTAAATTTTTGAGATTGAGTAGTGTTTTTATTGTTTATAAGTTGAAACAGTAATTCATTTGATTTTTGAGCATTTGTAAAAGTACTAAATACTAAAAAAAAGATTATTAATAAATTTTTATATTTGTTTAAAATATAATTTTTCATTTGATGATGAGTATGATTTTATTACAAACAAATATAACAATTTTAACCAAAAAAAACCCTAAAGAAAATTCTTTAGAGTCTTTTAATTTTACATATAGGATTTTTTATTGCACCATTTTAAATCTAGTCTTTCAACTGATATGCAAATCGATAGCCAGAAACTGCTGAACCAGTAACTGGATTGACCGTGCCTGATGCAGGACTTAAATCAACTACCGTAAATTTGTAAGTATCAGAAGCAAAACCAGTTGGAATATAAAGATAATAAAATTCTGTCGTATAATCTAAAATCGACGAAAGTCTAGTTCCAGCTCCGCCAGACGGAATATTTGCAATTACTGAGTTAACACCAGTTGCTTCATTGATTCTAACTAATTTGTTAATACCAGATATAGTTTGCACAACATATAAACTATTGTTACATGATGAAGCAATATTTGGGTTATTTACATACTCTAACCCATTGTATAAAGCTGTTGTCAAAGAAAAAGTTCCAACTATTGAACCGCTTCCAGTTGTATCAATTTTATATACAATCGATTGATTGATTACGTACAGAAAATTTCCATTGTAAGCTAAATTTGACATATTACTTGTTCCCATGGGCGTAATTGCAATTGGAGTAAAAGCTGGGTTTGTTAACAATGTAAAAATATCGTACTGCTCTAATTTATTATTTCTTACCATAAAAAATTTGCCATTTATAAATTCCATTGCTTGTACATTGGCAATTGGAAATGACCCTTGAACAGATGTAATATTTCCGTTTAATCTATAAACAACTACTCTTTCGCCAGTTGAAACTACATAGTGGTTTGAACCTTGAATAGCTATTTTGCTATAAGCCGAACATTGTTGTGACATGATAGTCGCTGCAGATATCAGTGGTGTTAATATATCGTTGCGTCTCAACCCAAATGCTGTTGTTCCAAAATCTTCTCTAAAATCCCAAATATTGTTAGAGTTGACTGGCGAGTTACTTGTTTTAATGCACAAATGGTTAAAAGTGTCTGGAACAACTGTTGGTGTAATAGCATCGGCAGACGAATCACAATTAGAATTAATAATTCCTATTAACACAACCAGACTAATTTTTTTAAATAATGATTTCATAATTTCTTTATTTTATTGATTTATATTACTATATCAATCAAATACTAAAATTGTTACCCTAAAACCTTTAAAATAAAAATGCCTCAAGAAATAAATCTCGAGGCATTTTTTTATTTATAAGAAATTTTCTTATTTCGATTTCACACGAATATCAACCCTGCGGTTTTTTGCTAAACATTCTTTAGAATTATCTGTTGAACAAATTGGATGATCTGGACCGTAACCCTCTGCTGCCATCATATCAGCACTAACTCCAGCTTTAACCAACTGAGCCATTACAAATTTAGCTCTATCAGTTGATACTTTCATATTTGTTGCCAATGTTCCAGTATTGTCAGTATAACCTCCAATTTTAATTTTTGCGTTAGGAAAAACTTTCAAAATTGCAGCTAGATTTGCAATTTGCTCATTTGATGTAGTTGTTAATTCAGTTTTTCCAGATACGAAATAAGTTCTATCAAGCGACATCCAATCTTTGGTTTTGTCCTCGCTTACTTCGATTTTGTTATCATTTAAAAAATTAAATAATTTATATTCTACTGATTTATCACCAACGTTCAATACTTTACCATCAGGCAAGTTAAAAGTAGTCGATTTTCCTAAATCATAAATATAATTTCCATCAGTGTCAACATTTCCTGTAGCTGTTGAAGTAGAATATTCTCCAGTTTTTGTATCACCTATAAATTTTCCGTCAGCGTTGTACATTGACATACATTTGGCAGTTTCAGCTTCGTCGCAACCGTGTGCTTTGCACATTGCTGCACATTCGTCCTTGGTCATAGTTGCCATAACCGCAGGATCGCACTTCATCATTGCTGGACAATCTTTCATTGCAGGACAGCAAGCAGCATCCATCGCATCTTTATCAGAACCGTTTCCTAAAATTGGCGCAATTACCAAACCTATCAAACAAGTCAATTTTATTAAAATATTCATTGATGGACCAGAAGTATCCTTAAATGGATCTCCAACTGTATCGCCAGTAACAGCTGCTTTGTGCGCATCTGAACCTTTGTATGTCATTTCGCCATTGATCATAACACCAGCTTCGAAAGATTTTTTAGCATTGTCCCAAGCACCACCAGCATTGTTTTGGAAAACTGCCCAAAGTACACCCGAAACTGTAACTCCAGCCATATAACCACCTAACATTTCAGCAACGATTGAGTTAGCGTTTGGATTATTCATATAAACCAATTTACCTAAAAGCACAATTGCAATTGGGAAACCAATAGTCATAATTCCTGGCAACATCATTTCGCGTAAAGCGGCTTTTGTAGAAATATCAACACATTTAGCATATTCTGGTTTTCCAGTTCCTTCCATAATTCCCGGAATTTCCTTGAATTGACGACGTACTTCATACACCATATCCATAGCGGCTTTTCCAACCGAATTCATTGCCAATGCAGAGAATACTACTGGAATCATTCCACCAATAAATAACATAGCCAAAACTGGTGCTTTGAAAATATTAATTCCGTTGATTCCTGTAAACTCAACATAAGCTGCAAATAATGCTAATGAAGTCAATGCAGCCGAAGCAATTG
>JAYVBR010000301.1:0-3042 GCA_043750395.1 Bacteroidota bacterium
ATTCTAAAAAATGATTACATCGAAGTAATAATAAACTCGCTTCGACGGTTGAGTTGATGTTCTTCTTCCGAACAACTAGATTCGTTAGTTGGTTCGCACGGACAATTGTTTGTCAATTGCGATTCGCCATAACCTTTTCCGGTTAAACGTTTTTTGGCAATGCCGTTTTTAACCAGCCAATCCATTGTCGATACTACGCGTCGCCCAGACAAACTTGCGTTGTATGCAACTGTTTGACGACAATCTGTGTGCGATCTTACGTCGATTGTCATCGTTGGATTGTCTTTCATTACTGATAAGATTTTTTCTAACTCCAAGGCTGCATCTGGACGAATGTATGATTTGTCTAAGTCAAAATAAATCATTTTTATTCCAAGTGCTTTGGCAACATCGTCGTCTTTTTTAACAATAACAATTTTCTTGTCTAATGTTACTGGCAAATCGGTTTTGCCTGATACTTTGGCAATCGTAATTTTCTGTTCGCTTGTATCGTAGTCTGTTTTTAAAGCTCTAACATAATAGGTTTCGCCACACACTACTTTAAATTTGTAGTTGGCCTTGTCGTCTGACATTACTTTGTCTAATTCTTGAAATTTGCTGTCAAGTAAAACAACTTCTGCATTTGTCAATAATTCGCCAGTTTTTCTGTCGGTTACAACTCCTGCAAGTGCTTGTTCACATACAATTTTCTTGGTTTCGGTAAATTTATAAATGTCGTCGTTTCCTTGTCCGCCTTCTCTGTTTGATGTGAAATATCCTGTTCTTGATTTGGTATCCATTAAAAGTCCAAAGTCATCAGTTTTTCCGTTTATTGGTGCACCAATGTTAATTGATTCGCCCACTTTTCCGTCATTTGTCAATTGGGTCAAGAAAATATCTAGTCCGCCTAGTCCTGGTCGACCATCGGTGGCATAATACATTTCGTTATTGTCTGTAATATACGGAAAAGTTTCACGTCCTTGTGTGTTAATGTCTTTGCCTAAATTTTGTGGTGCGCCATAACTTCCATCGCTGTTGATGCTGGTTTTCCATAAATCGGCTTGACCTATTGTGCCTGGCATATCACTTGCAAAATACAACGTTTTGTTGTCTGGACTCAAGGCAGGATGGGCTACATTGTATTGGTCTGAGTTGAATGGCAATTCGACTACGTTTTCCCATAAACTTCCATTTTTCGTAGCTTTGTATAGTTTCAATAACGTTGTTTTCTTGTCATCGGCGGCTCTTTTTCCGTTGTTGTAGTTGTTTCTTGTGAAATACATCGTTTGTCCATCGGTGGTATAAACTGGAGTTGACTCGTTGAATTTCGAGTTCAGGTTTCGGTTTAATACTTCTGGATAACCAAGATTTCCGTCGGTTTTTAGCTCTGCGCCAAAAAGGTTTGTGAACGCTTGATTGGTCCATTTCATTTTGTTTTGCGACACGCCGATTACTTCTCTTGCTGATGCAAATACCAATTGTGTGCCATTCATTGCGCTTCCGTAGTCAGAAAATTCTGAGTTGATTCCTGCATCTTGCACGGTAAATCGTCCTGAATTGGCTTTGATTTGCTCTAAATAGTCTTTGTTGGCAGCATATAATTTGGCACGTTCGTCGTTGCCTGATTTGGCATTGAATTGCGCCATCATTTGGTCGGCTTTTGTGTAATCGCCTGTGGCTTTCAAGCATTGCGAATATCTGTAATAGTATTCTGCATCGACTGGTTCGTTCATTGCAAATAGTTCGCCATACCATTTTGATGCTTTTTCTAATTCGGCATTAAAATAGTAACTGTTGCCTAGCTTTTGGAACATATCTACTGATTTGTATCCTTTGGCAGCTACTCTTTCATAAGTTTTTGTAGCGTCAATATAGGCTAGTTTTTCATACTTTTTATCTGCCGCTGCTACTGCCGATGGCGTTTTTTGTGCTTGTATTTGATTTATCGAGATACTCAGTAAACCAACGTATAATAATTTTTTTAGTTTCATATATGTAGAATATATTTTATTATTGGTCATATATGTTATCACTTTTTTTTCAATTGATATTTGCTTACGCAAATTGCTAGTTTGTAGTGATTTCATAATATTGGGTTATTAGAAGAATCTTGGTGATACAATTTTGTCGTACTTGTTGAACATTTCATATCGCAAGAATATCTCGTGTGATCCTGAATTGTAACTCGATAGTTTGGTGGTTTCGAAATCATATCCGTATCCTATAAACCAAGAATCGTTGGCTTGAAATCCTACTAATGCGCTAAGTGCTGCACTCCATCTGTAAGCTGCACCTAAAACAAACTTTTCGTTGAACATAAAGTTGGCTGTTGCATCGACTTGAAGTGGTGCTCCGGTTACTATTTTTGCCAATACAGCTGGTTTGAATTTAATGTTTTCTGTTAAATCAAATACGTGTCCTGCAATGGCATAAAAATTCATTCTTTCTTTGGCGGTAAATGTTTTTGTTGTTGCATTTATTTTGGTTGTTTTATCGAAATGCTCGGTTTCTAAAATATTCGGTACCGACAAACCAATATAACTTTTTTCTGAGTGATAATAAATTCCTGCTCCGATATTCGGAGAAAACTTTTTGTCAATACTCTGAACAAAACTTGAGGTTGGACGATTTTCGATATTCAATTTATTGAAATTTACATCTAACAAATTGGCACTTGCCTTTACACCGAATGACAATTTAAAATTTTCTGAAGTTGGAATACTATAAGAAAAATCTGCCGAAATGTTATTTTCTGTCGATGGTCCAATTTTATCATTTATAACACCTAATCCAATTCCAACATTCTTACCTAAAGGGGTTTGAATTGAAAACGTATTAGTAACTGGTGCACCATCTAGACCTACCCATTGGTTACGGTGCAACCCAAAAACACTCAGGCAGCCTCTCGACCCAGCATAGGCTGGATTGATATTAATAGTGTTGTACATATAGTTGGTAAATTGCGCATCTTGTTGTGCGTAAACTCCAAACGATGTAAACAGCAAAACGAAAATTATTATTCTTGTTCTCATTTAGTTTTTTTTATGTTTAATAATAACCTTG
>JAYVBR010000302.1:0-3039 GCA_043750395.1 Bacteroidota bacterium
AGCAAAATCGATTGCTATTTTGATAGCATCGTCAAATGCAACTTGATCATAAAGCAAACCCCCAATATCATTAGAATGTGCTGCCCAATCTACTTTACCACCCTCAACTTGAAGCACAAATCCTTTTGGATTATTTTTCATTTTATCGATTGCTTTTTGCGTCATTTCTGCCAAAGTAGGCATCAATTTTTTTAAAGACTCATCGTTTTGTCTGTCCAATTCGAAAGGCAAAGCTTCTTCATCAGTTCCAAAAACACCTAAAATAGGTTTTTGGTTATTGGTAGCCAACATTTCGTCTCGAGATTTCACAATTTGATAACCCTTTTTTGCAAAATCGCTAAACAAATCACGCTTGTCTTTTCTTTTGGAAGCATCGAAATATTCGAATCCTCCTCCCATCATTACATCAAAATTGATGTCTAAATATTTTTCGGCAATCTCTTCTTGACCATTTCTAGATATGCTATTCACGCAAAAACCTGATGGAGTTGCATGTGTGATGGGAACAGTTGTAACGCAACCAGCCATTTTACCATTTTTTTTGAATTTTTGCCAAATCGGCAAATATTCTTCTCCATTTACACCTACGCAAATAGAACCATTATTAACTTTAAAACCTGAACCCCAAGCAGAACTTCCTGCTGCCGAATCGGTTACAATAGAATTAGCAGACGAAGTATCCATCAACGCTCTTGAAACTCGATTGTCTTTGTAAAGTTGAATCCAGTTAGAGCTTCGACCCAATTTTCTATTTACATATAAATCAGCCATGTTTAAAGTTCCGGAACTCATTCCGTCGCTTACCAAAAAAATAATGTTTTTAGCTTTTTTATTTTTTCTTAAAGTATCAAAATCAAGATTTTGTGCTGCTCCTTGAAAAGGATTTAAAATTGTTGTTCCAATTGCTGCGAGCGATCCGTTTCTGAAAAATTTCCTTCTGTCCATATAAAATCTAATATTTTGTGCAAATATAAGAAATACACATAAAATTTAAGTTAGAAAATTGTTATAATTATCTAAGAAGTTTTTTAGTTTTAAAATTATTTTATGAGTTCAATAAACGTAAATTTTGAAACTGAAATAAACTTATCTTTTCTTAGCAAAATGAGATTTGAATTCTTTTTGTTCCCCGTTTTCTTCATACGAAACCGTAAACCAATAATCGTCTGAGGGCATTAAATTTCCTGCAAAAGTTCCGTCCCAGCCTACTTCGCCTGGTGTAACTTGTTTTAAGAATTTGCCATATCTATCATAAATGTAAACCTTGGCATTAGGTTGGTCTTTAATGCCTTTAATATTCCATTTGTCATTAAAATTATCATCATTTGGAGTAAAATATCGAACATAATCTAAAACAATTACTGATAAAATATAATCTGCGCAACCATTCTTGTCGATTACTGTAATTTTATGGGTTCCAGGTTCAACATTTTCAAACAAATTACTAGTTTGAATTTCATTTTCATCAAGCTGATAAACATAATCGCCAAGTCCAGTTGCTATTGTTATAACATTCAGATTTTCAGTAAACGAATATTCAACTCTTGCTATCGCCAATGCAGGTTCTGATTTAGTAACCGTGATTTTTTTAGGTTTGGATTTACAATTCGGATAAGCTTTTTGAATGGCAACAACTGTATAATTGCCAGCATTTGGAACTGTCAATGTTGATGAAGTTTCTCCAGAAATTGGGATTGAATTTGTATTTAAAAACCATTCGAAAGAGTGGTCAGCATTGCTTAATTCACTTTCAATTGTATAACTTGTTAATAATTCCCCAGTCGTTTGGTCGTAACAAACAAAACCATCTTTTGGGTTGGTTTCGGGTATTAAATTAACTTTTAAAACAATATCAATTTGCGCAGCACATTTTTTTGGAACTACATTACTTGACGTGTTAATGACATATGCAATAACAGTTTGTGGATTTGAAATATTTGTATAATCTAATTGATTCAAAGGAATATTTGTATTTAAATCTTGTTGATTCGCATAATAATTTATTGAATAATTAGCACTTGATTGCGTTCCTAAAATTACAGCATTCATATCAGACAATCTGAATTTTGTAAATCCATCATTTAAAAAATCGGTATCACAAACCAAAGTGAAATTCGTATTTGGTTGTGTTGCAGTTGTTGTCGTTTCAGCGATTATCTGCAATGGTGAAGTATTTCGACAACCAGTTAAATTGTTTTTCACACCAGCATAAATAACTTTTGTATTACTCAAATAACTCGATGGTAAAACATTTGATCCAATTTTGGCTTCTGCTTCGAGCAAATGAAAAGTTACAGAAAAATCATTAGCATTTTGTCCAGCCAAAGCTGCTGTTTTTCTAGAATTCAAATCAAAATTTGCTTGATTAGTTCCAGCATTTATGCAACTGTACAAATTGTTTATTGGCCCAGCCAATGGCAACGGATTTACTTGCAATTTTTGTTCGATGACTATTGCGCAGGTTTCAATTATTGAATTTGGTGCAGGCGATGTTGTAATTCGAATCCAAACACTATCAGTTGGACTAAAATAACTTCCGAAATTTAAAATTTGATCTGCAATTATATTGTTTTCAGCAGCTATTTTAGTTTTGAAATAAGTTATTAAATAACTTGAATTTCCATTCCGAATAAATAATTCGTTTAATGCTAAATTAAAAATCTCTTTTAAATCTCCACTCGATAAATCATCACATAATTTAATAACTGACGGATTTAATCTTGGCGTTGGTAATGGATTTAAAAATAAAGGTTGCTCGACATATTTGGCGCAAGTTGCAATTGCATTCGAAACTTTAGAAATTATTCGAACCCAAATACTGGTCGAATTCGAATCATAATTATCAATATCAATTGCAGGAATTGCCCCAATATTATTTTGAGCATTCAATAAACTGGTGTGATAAGTAAAATTGTAATCATTTGGATTGGTTACGCCAAAAGGAAAATTGGTTAATAAATTAAATTCTTCTGATGACAAATTCGGCGAAAGATTATCGCATAAAATAATTGGATTTTGTGGCGAAGTTGGCGTTGCCAA
>JAYVBR010000303.1:0-3031 GCA_043750395.1 Bacteroidota bacterium
ATTTTTCTAAACCTGCAATAACATATGGTGTTGTTCCAGATGCAGCAATTCCTATTACAACATCGTTCGAATTAATATTAAATTCAGATAAATCAATCCATGCATTTTCAATATTGTCTTCGGCATTTTCGACTGCTTTTCGAATTGCTAAATCGCCACCTGCAATAATTCCAACAACTAAATCGTGCGAAACGCCAAAAGTTGGTGGACATTCCGAAGCATCGAGAATTCCTAATCGTCCAGAAGTTCCAGCGCCAATATAAAAAATGCGACCACCAAGTTTTAATCTTAAAACTATTTCGGTTACTAATTTTTCTATTTGGGCTAAAGCTTTTTCGACTGCAAATGGCACAGTTTTGTCTTCATTATTAATATTAGTCAACAATTCGTTAATAGACATTTTTTCTAAATGTTCGTATTTTGATGATTGTTCGGTAGTTTTAATGAAATTCATAATGAATATAATTCTGTTTTCAAAAATAATGTTTTAATTATAAAATACTTAAATAAAAATCAATTACTTTATACTTAAATAGAATCACAAACCTCTAAAATTATTGCACAACCTTCACGAATTTCATCTTCAGAAATGGTTAATGGCGGTGTAATTCTAACTGCACATTTTTCGAATAATAACCAAAACAAAATCAAGCCTTTATCTTGACAATTAAGCACAATTTTGTTAGTAATTTCTTCATTTTCGGTCATAATTGCCAACATTAATCCTATGCCGCGAACTTCTTTAATTAATGGATGAACTAATAATTCTCGAAATAATTTTTCTTTAATTAAGGTGTCTGAAATTAAATTTGTTTCTGTAATTTCTTGTAAAGTTGCTAAGCAAGCAGCTGCAATTACTGGGTTTCCTCCAAATGTTGTAATGTGTCCCAATTTCGGATTTTCTGTTAACAAATCCATATTTTCTGCCGATGCTACGAATGCGCCAACAGGCAATCCGCCACCCATTCCTTTCCCGATTATAATAATATCTGGAACAAAATCGTAATTTTCGAATCCGAATAGTTTTCCGGTTCGACCAAATCCGGGTTGAATTTCGTCAATAATCATCATTGCACCAACTTCGGTACAACGCGCTCGAACTTTGTTCAAAAAACCATTTTCGGGTTGAATAAAACCAGCACCACCTTGTATGCTTTCTAGAATTATTCCTGCGGTTTTATTGGTTATTTTTTCAATATCGGCTTCGTTATTGAATGTAATAAAATCAACATCGGGAATCAAAGGACGAAAAACTTGTTTGCGTTCTTCGAAACCCATTACGCTCATCGAACCCATTGTATTGCCGTGATAGGCGTTGTTGCAAGAAATTAATTGGCTTCGACCAGTTACACGTCGTGCAAGTTTTAGTGCGCCTTCGCAAGCTTCGGTTCCTGAATTGACCAAGTAGGTTTTCTCTAACGGATAAGGCAAGTTTTCGGCTAATAATTTACAATATTCAACAGCTGGACTTTGAGAATATTCGCCATAAACCATCACGTGCGAATAGCGATCGAGTTGTGCTTTGACAGCATCATTAACTCGTTTGGGTTGATGACCCAACGCACAAGCTGAAACTCCAGCAACAAAATCTAAATACTTTTTATTGTTGCAACTGTAAATATATGATCCATAAGCAAATGCGATTTGCATTCCTAACGGATATGGAGTAGTTTGGGCTTGGTATTTTAGGAAATTGTTCATTTTAGTGTAGAACTGATATTTTATATTTCTTAAAAGAATTTTAAATTATTTTTTCTTCTTTTTATCGTAATTCAAAGTTTCTTTTCTAGCAGGCATTTCGACTTCTTCGTTAGGTTCGCATTTCTCTGCTTTGGATTTTTTAGTAATTCTATCGTCTAGAACCTTTTCTTCTTGAGGAAATAAATCGTCTAAAGTTTTTATTCGTTCGTCTCCACGCCAAATAAAACCTCGAAGTTTTCTTGCATTTTCTGGCAAATCTTTTTCAGGATAAATTGTTCCATCGACATCAGTAAAAAAAGTCATTGTGTCGACTGTATTTTCATCGAGTGTTAAATTTATTTTTGAACTTACATTTTTATTAATACCTATGAGTTCTTTTTCATCGTTTCTCATAAAATAAATCACTTCGGTATTTTTGACAATATCGCATTCGTAAAGTTTGCTTTCTCGGAATTTTCCATACAAGTTTTGACCTTTTACTTGATTGTAACCTGTTCCAATTGTGTCTTTTGATACTAAAAAAGCATTATTCAAAACTTTCAATGAGTCCAGTTTTTGGGTTTTATTGTTGCCTATTAAGTGCATAATATCTCCAGTCATTTGGTTGTCGAAATTCCAAATTACAGGATTATTTATCAACTTAGTTAATGCTTTTTTGGTGTCAGAATGAATAGAATCGCATTTACCAGTTAAATCCTTTTTATAAAACCTTGCATCTTTAAACCCACGTAAAACCCTGCTGCCTTCTGGCCCAGTAATCAAAAGTTTTTTGGCGTGAATATAAACCGAATCTTTGTCGACCAAACTTGCTGCAACGGCGTGTTTGGTAATAAAAAGTGAATCTTTTTGCTTGTAAATCTCGGCATAATGTCCACGAACAACTCCTTTATTTATTGAATCTGTGATTTTGACATTGTTGGTTGCCGATGCAAATTCTTTATTTCGATTGTAAAACAAACTGTCGCCTTTTATCAATCTATCATTGTATTTTATATAAGATTTATTTAAGAAATGTCCTGTATTTTTCTTGGTATTATAAAATCCTTTTTCGGTATAAATATAATTTTCTTTGCTTGTAATGGTCGATGGCCCATATAAATAGGAGTGACCCGAATTGGTATAATAATCCAAATGATTGGTTTTTATAACATATTTTGGATTAGTAATTGTAACGGCGGATCTAAATTGAAACATTTTTCTGTTTACAAAATAACGACCTTTATCAGATATTAAAGTGTTTTCGGCATTTACAATTGTTCCAGTTTGATTGTAATAAGCTTGTTGCGAATTTCTATCAAAATTGATAACTTCGGTTGTCAAAGTGCTTTCT
>JAYVBR010000304.1:0-3027 GCA_043750395.1 Bacteroidota bacterium
AAAACAAAAAAACATTGCTACACGGCGAGGCTATTGCCGTTGGAATGATTCTGGAAAGTTTTATTTCTCTGCAAAAAAATCTAATTACTGATGTTGAATATCGAGAAATAAAATCAACAATAAATAATATTTTTGATAAAATAATGTTCAATGAAAATGATTTGGAACCTATCTTAGAATTACTTATTCACGATAAGAAAAACGAATATGGAAAAATTCAATTTGCATTACTCGACGGAATCGGAAAAATAAAAATCAATCAATCGGTTGAAAATGAATTAATTACTCAATCATTTGAAGATTATAAATAGATTTAGCCACAAATTTTAGCAAAAAATGTACCCACGAACTTCAAGAATTAACACCAATTTTTATTGCATTTTAATTACTCGAGTTTAAGAAGTTTAAATTAATTTTTTGAATATGTGTAAATTTTTGTAATTTATGTCAAAAATAAATTACAAAATAATAATCAAAAGTAGTTTTATTCGAATAAATTATTTTTTACATTTGCATTGATGAAAATAAACAAAATCATATTAAATATTGCCAATAACGGAAATGCTTGCAATCCTTCATTTTCAATGGTGTACAAAAACGGTTGTTCTCAAAATGGGTTTATGGAATACGATATTTTTTTGTTTTCGAATTCATTTCAAGAAAAATTACCTATTATTTATGCCAATATTAGAGTTTGAGATTTCGATTAAATCAAATTTAACTATTTTTTAATCCAATTCAAATTATCATAAATGAATACAAAATATTCTGATTTAATTAACCAGACTTACTATTTTCCTCAAGAAGAATTTAAACTTGAAAAAGACCATCTTCAATTTCACAACATCGATTTAATGAAATTGGTCGAACAATATGGCACGCCATTAAAATTTACCTATTTACCTCAAATTTCTAAAAGCATCCAAAGAGCCAAAAACTGGTTTAGAAAATCGATGGAAAAAAATAAATATGCTGGTAAATATTATTATTGCTATTGCACCAAAAGTTCTCATTTTGAATACATTATGAATGAAGCATTCAAAAATGACATACACATAGAAACATCATCGGCATTTGACGTAAATATTGTCGAAAACCTAATGAAAACTGGCAAAATCACAAAAAATACTTACGTAATCTGCAATGGATTTAAGCGTGACGAATACATATCAAATATTGCAAGAATAATCAATAACGGACATAAAAAAACCATTCCAATTATTGATAATTATGAAGAATTAGACTTGTTAACAGCAGAAATCAAAGGAAAATTTCAAATCGGAATTCGAATTGCAGCCGAAGAAGAACCAAAATTCGAATTTTATACCTCAAGATTAGGAATTGGTTACAAAAATATTGTGCCTTTTTACAGAAAGCAAATACTTGAAAACAAGGATATTGAACTAAAAATGCTACACTTTTTTATCAATACCGGAATAATGGATACCGCCTATTATTGGAACGAATTAGTAAAATGTATCAAGGTATATGTTTCGCTAAAAAAAGAGTGCGAAACACTAGATTCATTGAATATAGGTGGTGGTTTTCCGATAAAAAACTCGTTAGCATTCGAATACGATTACCAATATATGATAGACGAAATCATCAATCAAGTTAAATTAGCTTGTGACGAAGCCGAAGTCGATGTTCCAAACATTTTTACAGAATTTGGGTCTTACACAGTTGGCGAAAGTGGGGGTGCAATTTACCAAATTTTATATCAAAAACAGCAAAATGATCGTGAAAAATGGAATATGATCGACTCATCGTTTATTACCACATTACCAGATACTTGGGCAATCAACAAGCGTTTTATTATGCTTGCCGTTAACCGCTGGAACGATACTTACGAACGAGTACTTTTAGGCGGAATGACTTGCGACAGCGACGATTATTACAATTCAGAGCAAAATATGAACGCAATTTATTTACCAAAATACAGCAAAGAAAAGCCATTGTACATTGGTTTTTTCAATACTGGCGCCTATCAAGAAACTATTGGTGGTTACGGCGGATTGCACCATTGCTTGATTCCGCAACCCAAACACATATTAATCGACAGAGACGAAAACGGAATTTTAGCAACCGAAATATTCTCAGAACAACAAACCTCTAAACAAGTTTTAGATATTTTAGGTTATAAATAAAAGATTTTTCAGGAACCAAGAACCTGCTGTCGTTCCTCTCGTTCAAAAAAACGAGGTTCCTTCCATCAGGGCTAAAGCAAATCATTATATAACAACAATTTTTCAATTTTTTAAAAGTATTCTTCAAAATCTGAAGAATCTAATAAATCCGTGGGAAACAAAAAAAAAGATTAAAATATGAAAGGACCAATATCTCAATTTATCGAGAAACACTATTTGCATTTCAATGCAGCAGCACTTATCGATGCAGCAAAAGGTTACGAAGAACATCTTCTTGACAACGGAAAAATGATGATCACACTAGCAGGAGCAATGAGTACAGCCGAATTAGGAAAATCATTAGCAGAAATGATTCGTCAAGACAAAGTACATATTATTTCTTGCACAGGAGCCAATCTCGAAGAAGATATAATGAATCTTGTTGCACATAACTCTTACAAAAGAATTCCGAATTACAGAGATTTAACACCACAAGAAGAACGTGATTTGCTAGACAACCATTTCAATAGAGTAACTGACACATGTATTCCCGAAGAAGAAGCATTTAGAAGATTGCAGCAACATTTATACGATATTTGGAACAATGCCGAAACAAAGGGCGAGCGTTATTTTCCGCACGAATTTATGTACCAAATGATAAATTCAGGTGTTTTAGAACAATATTACGAAATCGATCCAAAAGATTCTTGGATGGTCGCAGCAGCCGAAAAAAACTTACCAATAGTTGTTCCAGGTTGGGAAGATAGCACAATGGGAAATATTTTTTCTTCCTATTGCATAAAAGGAGAATTTACAGCAACTACAATGAAAAGTGGCATTGAATACATGATGTGGTTGGCAAAATGGTATCCTGACAATTGTGCAGGAAAAGGTATAGGTT
>JAYVBR010000305.1:0-3023 GCA_043750395.1 Bacteroidota bacterium
ATCTGGAGTTACTAAAACAGAAGTCATTAAACCCAATGAACCAAAACCTTGCGCAACAGTATCTGACTGAACATCTCCATCGTAATTCTTGCAAGCCCAAACAAATCCGCCAGACCATTTCATTGCCGAAGCAACCATATCGTCAATTAATCGGTGTTCGTAGGTCATTCCGTTTTTGTCAAAATCTACTTTGTAAGTCGATTGATAAACTTCTTCGAAAATATCTTTAAAACGACCATCGTAAGCTTTCAAGATTGTGTTTTTTGTTGACAAATACAAAGGCATTTTTTTAGTCAAAGCCATTTGAAATGATGAATGTGCAAAACCATAAATCGATTCGTCATTGTTGTACATTGCCATTGCAACGCCATCGCCTTCATAATTATAAACTTCCCAAGTTTGAACATCGCCAACCTCTGGAGCAAAAGTCATAGTTAGTTTTCCAGCACCTTTTATTAATACATCAGTAGCTTTATATTGATCTCCAAATGCGTGACGACCAATTACGATTGGTTTTGTCCAACCTGGAACCAATCTTGGAACATTACTCATAATTATTGGCTCACGAAAAACGGTTCCACCAACAATGTTACGAATAGTTCCGTTTGGCGATTTCCACATTTTTGAAAGGTTAAATTCTTTAACTCGCTCTTCGTCGGGAGTTATGGTTGCGCATTTTATACCAACATTATATTTTTTTATTGCTTCTGCTGAGTCAATTGTTATTTGATCTTTGGTTGCTTCACGGCTTTCCATTCCAAGATCATAATATTTGATATCTAAATCTAAAAACGGAAGAATTAATTTTTCTTTAATAAAAGCCCAAATAATTCGTGTCATTTCATCGCCATCTAATTCTACGATAGGGTTGGCTACTTTAATTTTTGTCATTATAATATGTGTTAGTTATTTTTTTGAATATTTCGAAAGCAAATGTAATAAATTCAATTCACAATTAAATTACAAATTCAGCGATATCGATTGAATTGTGATTTTCGTAAAATAGAAAGCTTTAAATATTGATTTGATAATTCTTGAGTTTTATAATAATGAAATCATCAATTTTAAAGACTATGTTTAATAACAAAAAACCCGAATTCAATTGCTTGATTCGGGTTTTCTAAATATTTATAGATTTTAGAATTATCTTCTTTTATCTCTAATTTTTGCTTTTTTACCAGTAAGTTCTCTAAAGTAGTAAATTCTTGCTCTACGAACTGCACCTTTTTTGTTGATTTCAATTTTTTGTAAAGCTGGTAGGTTCACTGGAAAAATACGCTCAACTCCAATTGCACCAGACATTTTGCGGATTGTGAAAGTTTCTGTGTTTCCTGAACCTCTTCTTTGAATTACAACTCCTTTAAAAAACTGTGTTCTTGTTTTTTCACCCTCACGAATTTCGTAAAATACTGTAATTGTGTCTCCTGCAGCAAAAACTGGAAATTCTTTTTTTGTTACAAATTCGTCTTGAACGAATTTCATTAAATCTGCCATTTTATTTTGTTATTATGGTTTTAAATTAAAGCAACATTCACGGATTTCGCCAGAGGTTGGTATAATGGAGTGCAAAAATACCTAAAATATTCGAATTAAAAAATCAAAAAATTAAATTATTTAATTTTTTTATAATATTCTCTTAGAACAGATGGTTTTCCGACGGTTTTTGTAATAATATCATTATCTAAAATCCAGCCTCGAGCAGGCGAATATTCTCGACCATACCAAATAATTTGTAAATGTAAATCGTTCCAAATTGCTTCTGGAAACAAACGTTTGGCATCTTTTTCGGTTTGTTGCACATTTTTTCCATTGGTCAAACCCCAACGAATCAACAATCTGTGAATGTGTGTATCGACAGGAAAAGCAGGAACACCAAATGCTTGACTCATCACTACGCTCGCTGTTTTATGTCCAACGGCTGGCATCGCTTCTAATGCTTCAAAACTTTGTGGCACTTCGCCATTATGTTCATTAATAATCATTTGCGATAAGCCATAAATGCCTTTTGATTTCATTGGAGACAAACCGCAAGGTCGAATAATTGCTTTTATTTCTTCGACTGTCATTTTAACCATATCATAAGGATTATCTGCTTTTGCAAATAAAATTGGCGTAATTTGATTGACACGAACATCGGTACATTGCGCCGAAAGTAAAACTGCAATTAATAAAGTATAAGGATCTTTATGATCAAGTGGAATCGGAATTGTTGGATATAAATCTTTTAACGTATTTATAACAAATTGTACACGTTCTTTTTTATTCATTTAATATAAATTTGATTTGTAAAGAAACACATTTTCAATGTCAATTGCAAAAAATCAATATCAATTGCAATGACAATATCAATTACAATTTATAAAAATAATTTTCAATTTAATATTAAAATAAAATGACAACATTAAAAAAAGGCGATAAAGCTCCAAATTTCTCCCAAATAGACCAAGACGGAAAAACGCATCAACTTTCTGATTATTCAGGAAAAAAATTAGTAGTTTTCTTTTATCCAAAAGCAAATACTCCAGGTTGTACTGCTGAGGCTTGCGATTTAAGTAATAATTATTCGAGATTCGAAGCCCAAAACTATGCAATTCTTGGTGTTAGTGCCGATCCTGCAAAAGCACAATTAAAATTTAAAGAAAAATTTGATTTTCCTTTTCCATTATTAGCAGACGAAGACAAATCAGTAATTGAAGCGTTTGGAGTTTGGGGACCAAAAAAATTTATGGGAAAAGAATATGACGGAATTTACAGAACAACTTTTATAATAAACGAAACTGGATTTATTGAGGAAGTAATTTCTGATGTAAAAACCAAAGCGCACGCAGCTCAAATTTTAGGAATGTAATTATTCTAAATATTGCCAATAAAAAACCAATTTCGAAAGAAATTGGTTTTTTCTATAACCTGAAACCTGAAACCTGAAACCTGAAACCTGAAACCTGAAACCTGAAACCTGAAACCTGAAACCTGAAACCTGAGACCTGAAACCTGAAACCTGAAACCTGAAACCTGAAACCTGA
>JAYVBR010000306.1:0-3018 GCA_043750395.1 Bacteroidota bacterium
ATTATTGATGGTTTGTTGACCAGAGCTCTAGCAATTGCAACCCGCTGTCTTTGCCCACCCGATAGTTGGTTGGGTTGGTGGTCCATTCTGTCGCCAAGATTGACTTGATTTAAAACTTCGATAGCGCGAATGTTGCGTTCAGATTTAGAATATCCTGCATAAATCATTGGCAAAGCAACATTGTCAAGTGCAGTTGTTCTGGGCAAAAGGTTGAAAGTTTGAAAAACAAAACCAATTTCTTTATTTCGAATTTCGGCTAAATCGTCATCTTTCATTTGACTAACGTCTTTTCCGTTCAAAATATAATTTCCAGATGTTGGCGTGTCTAAACAACCCAAAAGATTCATTAAGGTTGATTTTCCTGAACCAGATGGCCCCATTAATGCAACATATTCTCCTTTATTTATCTGTAAATCAATGCCTTTGAGAACATAAACAATTTCGTTACCGAGAATAAAATCTCGTTTTATGTTTTTGATATCGATCAATGATTCTGCCATTTTGAGTTTAATTTAGATTTGTAAATATAAGTAGAATGAAATTGATTTTTGTTACAAATTTAAACACAAAGTTCACAAAGAAGGCACAAAGATCCACAAGTTTTTCTAATTATAATTTAGTTTAGTGGTCTTAGTGAAACCTTAGTAAACTTTGTGTTTAAACCCGAATCACAAAATGTTCTTTTACTTGTTCAGTTCTAAAAAACACAATTCCCCATTGAAAAGTATCAATTGTAACGGTTACTTTTGGATGATTTTTGATGATTTCCCAGACGTTTTCCATTTCTTGTGACCAATGAATATCATCAAAAATCCAAACTGAATCGTTGGTAATAGTTGGTATTAAAAGTTCGAAATATTCTAAAGTTGATTTTTGCGAATGGTTGCCGTCAATATATATTAGATTTATGAAATTAGAAATTAGAATTTCAGAATTTAGATAAATTGAAAATTCAGTATTAATTAATTCAACATTTTTGAAATTGAATTTTTGAAATTGCGTTTGACATTCTTTTATTGTATTTAGACAACCTTCCAAAGAAATTATTTTAGAATTTGGATTTAGCTTCGCTCTGTTCGTCTTCGCCTCGAGTCCTAAACTTAAAGCAGAAGTTGCTAATCCAAGTGAAGTTCCTATTTCTAGAATATTTTCAGGCTGAAAATATTTGACAATTCTAAACAGCAATTCTGCTCGTTTTGAACTAATTCCCGCAGTTTTTGCAATTTTAGAAATTTGTCTTTTATTGTATTTAAAAACTCTTGAACCAGCACCAAAATCGGTTACTTCGATGAAATTTTTATTTGCTAAAAGCGATTTTCTATATGCTGCCAAAATTGAATATTCTGGATATATAGTTTTATCATAGAAACATTTTGTAACCAAATCGAATAAAAAAGGCGAATGGACGCTATGCTCGTTTTTGGATTTCCAAAGGAATTTTAGATATGAAATTATTTGTTTCATTTTTTGACACAGAGATTCACAGAGATTTTTAAAGTTTTTTTTGAGTTTCACAAAGATTTAAGTATAAAAAACGCTTTAATCTTTTTTCCTCTTTGTGAATCTTTGTGTCAAAAAATTAACCTTCCAAAATTATAGAAAGTTCAAACCAACGTTCTTCGTGATTTTCAATTTTATTGCAAATGTTTTCGAGTTCTTTAGATTTAGTTAAAATATCATTATCAGCAACTTTACCATCAGCAAAAAGTTGTTCTATTTTTTGCTTTTGAATTTCTAAATCTTTGATTTCACGTTCTATTTTTTGGTATTCTTTTTGCTCATTGAATGTTAAACTGCCACTCGCACTGTCTTTTTTCCAGTCTTGTTTTTCCGTATTTACAGAATCTAATTTTTTAGGTTCAATTGAATCTTCATAAGCCCTGAAATCAGAATAATTTCCGGGAAAATTCTCTATTTGTCCTTCACCTCGAAAAACGAATAAGTTATCGACAATTTTATCCATAAAATACCTGTCGTGAGAAACTACGAGCAAACAACCAGGATAATCCAAAAGAAAACTTTCTAAGACATTCAATGTCACAATATCCAAATCATTGGTTGGCTCATCGAGAATCAAAAAGTTAGGATTCTGAATTAAAACCGTACATAAATATAGTCGTTTCAACTCGCCACCAGATAATTTTTCTACAAAATCGTGTTGTTTTTTTCTATCGAATAAAAAACGTTCTAAAAGTTGCCCAGCCGAAATTAATTTGCCCTTCGCCAACGGAATATATTCGCCATATTCTTTAATAATATCAATAACTTTTTGTCCAGGTTTTGGGTTGATGCCACTTTGTGTGTAATAACCAATTTTTATGGTTTCGCCAGTAATCACTTTTCCAGAATCAACAGGAATTGTTTGGGTCATTAGGTTCAAGAAAGTCGATTTTCCAGTTCCATTTTTACCAATAATTCCTATTCTTTCTCCACGTTGAAAATCAAAACTGAAATTATCTAAAATAACTTTATCCTTGAATTTTTTAGTAATTTTATGCAATTCGATAATTTTAGAACCCATTCGTTCCATATTAATCTCAAGTTCAACAGCATTTTCTTTGCGTCGAGATTGCGCTTTTTCTTTGATTTCATAAAAATCATCTTGACGAGATTTCGATTTGGTCGTTCTTGCTTTTGGTTGGCGTCGCATCCATTCTAATTCTTTTACAAAAAGGTTTTGAGCCTTATCAACACTAGAATTTTCCGATGCAATTCGTTCTTCTTTTTTCTCTAAATAATAAGAATAATTGCCTTTGTATTGGTACAATTTTCCGTTATCCAATTCAATAATTTCATTGCAAACACGTTCCAAGAAAAAACGGTCGTGCGTAACCATAAATAGAGTGATATTTTCTTTCGCAAAATAACTTTCCAGCCATTCAATCATCTCTAAATCAAGATGATTCGTTGGTTCGTCAAGAATCAATAAATCTGGTCGATTGATGAGAATTATTGCCAACGAAAGTCGTTTTTTCTGTCCACCAGAAAGGTTTTTGACTTTTAATTTAAAATCTTCTA
>JAYVBR010000307.1:0-3014 GCA_043750395.1 Bacteroidota bacterium
CAACGTCTTGTGGCTTGCAGAAGTTGGGGATTTAGTTAGCCTAAACTTCGGTTAATCACTGACCACAAAAGTACAAAACAATGTGTAAAGTCAAGACCAAAACCCCAATTTTTGCAAACCGCTGTTAGCCGACGTTTATTTTGTCGCTAGTTTCTCAAATTTTTCTTTTTGAATATAAATTGGACTTTTATGCTTTAATGCAAGAAGTATCAAATCTGTCGTTCTTCCATAGAATTCTGTACTTTTTTCATTGTAAGTTAATTTCATTTTAGATTTATAATAACCTTTTTCATCTATTTCGGTAATTAATATATAATCAAGTTTAATTTCAAATGATTCTAAAACGTTTTTAAAAAGTGATTCTAAAGTTTGTATGGGAAGTTCCATTTTTTCAATTTCTACTGCTATTGATTGTGCTCCACTTTTTCCAATTAATATCGATAAGATTTGTGTCCTATCTTTTTTGTTTAATAATGTTAAAACGTAATTTATTTCTTTTTTTCTTTCAGTTAGTTTTTCGTAGATACTTCGTTTGAGATTTAATATTCCACCAACTTCTAATTCTACATAATTATTAAAATTATTCATTTCTCATCTGTTTTTTTAAATGTAGGCTAACGTCTCGTGGCTTGCAGAAGTTGGGGATTTGGTTAGCCAAATGTATAAATTAAAGACCAGATTTCCAAGTACAAAACCAACTTTGGAGTTTGCCTAAAACCCCAATTTTTGCAAACCGCTGTTGGCAGTAGGTTTTTTATTTATTATTGATTTTTAAGATTAACTGAAAAATTAATTTCTCTAATTTTATTTTAGACAATTCAATTTTTGATAATTTTTCCATCCTTAATCTTTCTATGTCTGCTCTAACTGCTTGTGAACTTCTATTATTTGCAATTTGTGGTGTTTCTGTAAAAAATTCCCATATTTCAGATATATTTTCGGTAATTTCAGTTAAAATTGGATCAGTTATTTCAATAAAATTTGATTCCTTTGCTAAACCAATTATTGAATGTATTTTAATTCTTAAAATTTTAAATTTTGCATTTGAAAGAACTGATACTAAATCTTCTTGATCTGAAAGGTCGTTTACTTTATTTGCAAAATCAAGTTTATATTCTAAAAAATAATTTATAATTAATTCTTTTTCTGATTTTCTAGAATCGTGTTCTTTTGTCAAAGTGTGAGTAATATAATATGCTAAAAATATATTTATTGTCAACGAAAATATTTCAAAAGGATTAATCTCGAAACTTATGCTTGGTTCAATAAATAAATTTGAATATTTTTTTATTACTATACAAAGATAGATTCCCACAAGGATACTTGTAAAAATCAAAATGAAAATTTTAGCGTTCTTGAGCATCTTTTATGTATTCATTAATATCGTCTATTAAATAAGGTTCTTCTTCTGAAATAAATGAAAGTTTATTTAATACAGTTTGACTGCCATAGATTCTTGCTAAACCACCAAATACTTCTTCTAACCAAGATGTTCCATAGCCAATTGTTCCATCAAGATTTACAATTATTTTTGAATCATTATTCATAATTTTTTTAAATTCTGGTTCTAAAAATATATTTCTAAACTCTTCACCAGAATGCGCTTTCTTTCCTTCATCAAGTTCTCGAGAACCGGGAACGACTGAAAAATTTTTCACAAAAATTGTTATAGTACCCATTTTGAATTTACATTTGATTCATTTAACTCCCAAGCAACAAATGTACCACTAAATTGATTTTTAAGTTTTAAATATTTGTTATTTTTTACATCAGCGGTTACGTTGTTGCTAATTATTGATAAATTACTAATTTGTTCTCTGCCTAAAACTTGATTTATTCCAGGAAGTCCTTTTCCTCTGAAATGTTTTCCAGTTACTGACATATGCATATCTCCTTCTAATAACATTTTTAATATCTCATTATTTCCTCCATTTAGTAATTTGTCTTTTAGTTTGTCAAACCATCCGAACCATTTATTATCTTCAGGTTTACTTTTTAAACTTTCAAAAATACCAACCCCATAATCAACAAAAATAAATGAAACTTTTTTATTTATTTTATCGTGATTTACTGAAAGCCACCAGTGCTTTTCTCCTTTTTGGTTTATAGAAGCGTGATTATTTGTATTTTGCATTAATTCTAATAATGTTCTTTGTAATCCTTTGCAAGTTCTCTTTTCGTTCCAAATTGTTATAGTTGCTTCCTCCATCACAACTAATCCCAATTCAGAATTAACTTCTTTGTTGGCTCTTGTGAAAATTTGATTTTCTTTACCAATTGTATATTCAATTTTTTCACTTTGAGTTTTCCCTAGATATTTAAAAAATTCTGAATCAATAAGCATTTTTGCTAATTCTAAATTATTTGGTAAATTTCCTTTAAATTTTATATTCCTTGCTTTGAATGAAAACATAACGGAAACTAAAACTGTTACCGCTGAATAATCAAGAAATTCAATTTTTTCTAAATCTACGTAAACCCTTTCTTTTACTAAATAACATTTTTCAAGATTATTGATAAATGTAATTGTTTCTTCGGGATTTTTTAAAAAAGAGAATTTTTTTGGTGCTGAAATAATTGTATAATGTTTTAGAGTTTCATCGTTAACAATTTCTTTGTGCGTTCTGTAACGTCTCTTGGGGTTATACAATAAATCTTTTTTAATTCCAAAATCTTCCTTAAAAAGATTTTTTCCTTTCATTTTACTTCCCATTCTTTAAATATAATTTTTTATCATAATTTTAGTTGTAATTTTGGGTAAACTTACTGCCAACGTCGTGTGGCTTTAAGAAGTTGGGGATAAATATGCGCTAAACTTTAAAGTTTACCTTATGTTTGTGATACAAAACCGACTTTCAGTTTTGCCTAATGCCCCAATTTCTTAAAACCGCTGTTAGCCGTTCGTTGTTTTTTTGGAATATTGTGTTTGTTTTTTAGTTTTTCAGCCGAGTAATTCCTACAAGTTTAACAAAGAATTAACTGTAAAAATTAGGATAGTATTAACATTAAGTTTA
>JAYVBR010000308.1:0-7009 GCA_043750395.1 Bacteroidota bacterium
CGATTTTTCTAACGCAATTGAGGCCAAAAACTGTATGACATTAAACGATGTTGACTTGGTTTTTCTTGATGTAGAAATGCCTGTTATTAGCGGATTTGACTTTATTGACGGATTAAAAACTAAACCTCAAATAGTTTTTATTTCCTCTAAATCAGATTATGCATTAAAAGCTTTTGACTACGAAGCAACCGATTATCTTCAAAAACCTATTGATATTGAACGTTTTAATACTTCTGTAAAAAAAGTATTAGACCTTCACGCTCTTAAAAAAGAAAATCAAGAAGATGATGGCGAATTTATATTCATTAAAAGTAATTTAAAAAAATTAAAAATTTTCTTATCCAAAATAAAATGGATTGAAGCTTATGGAGATTATATTAAAGTAATTACCGAAGACGATTTGCATTTGGTTTTAACAACTATGAAAGCTTTTGAAAACGAATTACCTAGAAATAAATTTGTCCGTGTTCACAAATCTTATATCGTTAGTATTGATAAAATTGATCGTTTCAATAGCAAATTTGCAGAAATTGGTCCTACAAAAATTCCTTTGAGCAGAAATAAAAAAGAAGATCTGACCAAAGCTTTAGCAGAGAATTAAATTTTAGTAAAAGTCAACATTTACAGCAACTTTAATTGCTTTATATTGACCCACAGCATCAAAACTATTCAGAATTTTTTGAATGGTTTTTTTTGTGCCAATTAATGAATGGTTTTGTGGGATTTTTATCAAAATCGTTCGGATATATTCATTTCTGATTCTTGAAATTGCCGGTTCTTCGGGTCCAAGAACCGGAATTTGCAAGTTTTGTGCAAACACTTGGTACAACCACATTGCTCCTTCTTTAAGTTTTTCGTAATCTTTGTGTTTGACAGTAATTTTAATGATCCTAAAATAAGGCGGATATTTATAAATTTCTCGTTCGTACAATTGCTCAATATACATTGACAAATAATCATTTTGAACTACTTGTTGAATAATATTATGCTCTTGATTGTAGGTTTGAATAATAACTTTTCCTTGTTTTTCTGACCTTCCAGAACGTCCAGCAACTTGTGTCATCATTTGAAAACTGCGTTCAAAAGCCCGAAAATCAGGGTGATACAACATATTATCGGCATTCATAATTCCGACTAAACTTACATTATTAAAATCTAAACCTTTAGCCAACATTTGTGTTCCGACCAAAATATCGATTTCTCGGTTTTTAAAACTATCAATTATTTTTTCGAAACCAAATTTCCCTCGTGTCGTATCTTGATCCATTCGACCAATTTTTGCAGATGGAAATAATTCTATCAATTCTTGCTGAATTTGTTCGGTTCCAAAACCTTTGGTTGTCAATTCCAAACTCCCGCATTGGTGACAAGTTATGGGTTTGGCAATTGAATAACCGCAATAATGACAACGCAATTGGTTTTTAATTTTATGATATGTCAAACTCACATCGCATTGCGAACATTGTGGGACGTTTCCGCAAGTCATACATTCTAGAACTGGTGAAAATCCCCGACGGTTTTGAAACAAAATTATTTGCTCGCCGAGCGAAAGCGCATCCATAATTTCGTCGATTAATGTATCGCTAAAATGTCCAGACATTTGTTTCTTATGGTATTTTTCTTTTAAATTGACCAATTCTATTTCAGGCATTTTGACGTTTCCGAATCTTTCGGTTACTTCGACCAATCCAAATTTATTAGATTTTGCATTAAAATAGGTTTCTAAACTTGGCGTTGCCGAACCAAGCAAAACTTTTGCTTTGTGCGCATTTGCCAATACAATTGCAGCATCGCGAGCGTGGTATCTTGGTGCTGGATCAACTTGCTTGAAAGTTTGTTCGTGCTCTTCGTCAACAATTATTAATCCTAAATTCGAAAATGGCAAAAACAAAGCCGACCTCGCTCCTATCACTATTTGTGCTTTTGGCAAATGATTCAAAACTTGTTTCCAAACTTCGACGCGTTCACTATTATTGTATTTTGAATGAAAAACTGCTATTTTGTTACCGAAATATAAACGCAATCTCGAAACTAATTGGGTTGTTAAAGCTATTTCTGGCAATAAAAAAAGTACTTGTTTTTCTTCCTTAATATAGGTCTCAATTAATTTTGTATAAATCTCAGTTTTTCCAGATGATGTTACTCCGTGCAAAAGACAAACATTTTGCTGTTCAAAACATTTGTTTATTTGCTGAAATGCAATTTCTTGTACCGAACTTAATTCTAATAAATCGTTAGAAGTTTTATGATTTATATCGATTCTATCAACTTGAATGAAATATTCTTCAAATATTTCTTTGTCAATTAATGTTTTGATTACAGTTGATGTCGAATTGGCTTTTTCTATTAATTGTTTTACAGAAATTGGTTTTTTTTCTAATGCTGCTAATTGAAAATAATTCAGAACAATTTCTTTTTGTTTTTCGGCTTTTTTTAAAGTTTCTAATAACAAACTTAAACCTTCGTTGTTGTCATATTGCGAATGCAACCGAATGTATCTAACTAATTTAGGTTTGTAAACTTCGTTGATTTCTTCTTGAATAATCAATATATTTTTGTCCATTAATTTATGAATAATAGGCAAAATATTCTTTCGGTTCAAGATTTTCATAATGTCTTGAACTTTCAACGACGATTGTTGCTGCAAGGCTTCGTAAACCAAAAACTCATCGTCAGTTAACTTGGATTGATCCACAAATAAATCATTTTTTTGAGAAACAATTGTTTCGCTTTCTAACAATAATGCACTTGGCAAAGCACCACGATAGACATCGCCAATATTGCACATATAATATTCGGCAATCCAAAACCAATGATTGATTTGTAGTTGATTGACAATTGGAATTTCGTCAAGAATTTGATGAATTTCTTTGGCTTCGTAAACAATTTGTGGATTTTCGTGTAATTTTATAACCAATGCAGTGTAAATCTTAGTTTTTACTGGCACAGCAACACGCATTCCTATTTTAATGTAATTGTACTCGGCTTCGGAAACTTTGTAATATAAAGTTTTTGAGAATGATAGAGGTAGAATTACTTCGACGAAGAACATTTCAGATTTCAGATTTCAGGTTTCAGGTTTCAGATGACAGATAATGGATTTTGAACTTTATTGGAATTTATCTAGATTATTCATCATATAATTTAAAAGTTTTCCAACTTCGAAACTTAAATTGGTAAGATAATTAAACTCTTCATTATTTATGTATTCGCAAGCCAAAGTATATTCTAACCAAACTTGAGTTTCAGCATTTTCTGAATCACTGTCTGTCAATTTAGAAATGAAATGTTTTTCATATTTTCTTTTTCGAGTTGATTCGGCAATATTTGCAGATACGCTTCTAGAAGATCTTCTAATCTGGTCGGTTAAAGAATATTTTTCTTCTGATGGAAATTTTTTAGAAATTTTAAAAATTTCCATCGCCAATTCAAATGATTTTTTGTAGGCTAATAAATCCTGAAATCTCATAAAATATATTTAAGTTTAAAAATTGAAATCTGCTCTCGAAGTTTCGGCACTGAAATCTGCTCCCGAAGCTTCGGGACTGAAATCTAAAATCTGAAACCTATTTAACTCGAACCCAATATTGAGATCGTCCAATCAATGAAAAACCAATGTAGCCTCGTATTTTGAGTTTGTCTTTACTTTCTAGCGAAATAGTACACTTATATATTTTTCCGTTTTTTGGATCGATTATTTTTCCGCCAGAATATTCGTCATCGTCTTTTTCTAAGCCACGAAGAATAACCATTCCTTGAATTGGTTTGTTTTTATCGGTTCCTGAACATTCTTTGCAGACGTCGTTTTTACGTTTTTCATCAAATATTTCAATGACTTTTCCGTAAACTTTTCCTAAAGCTTCATAAATTTCGACAATTGATTTGGCTTGACCAGTTTCATCATCGATGGTTTTCCATCTACCGATTACGGATTGAGAAAAAGTTGTTGTGAAAAATAAAATTGCAAATGTTAGAATAAGGTTTTTCATAAATGATTGGTTTTTTTAGCCCCGATGGAAGGGAAAATCCTTTTTTCAATTGCCACGGGTTTAAACCCGTGGTAATTGAAAAAAGATTTGGAATGACAGCGGGAATAGCTTCAAATAAATATTATTATTGGTTTAAAGTTGAGGATTTTCCTCTGGTTTTCGTTTTAATTTTGCGATTGATGCGTCGAGTTCAAATCCTAAAAGTAATATCATACAGTTGATCCAAAGGTAAAACATTATGATTAAAAGCGTTCCGATTGAGCCGTAAAGTTCGTTATATTTTGAGAATTTTACAACCCAAATTCCGAAAAAATACGATGTTATGATGATTAATACTGTCGTAAAAATTGTTCCAACGGTTACAAATGCTCGTTTTCGAGTTTGTTTTATTCCAAATTTGAACAATGTTGCGATTACGAATATAATCATTATTAATATAAAAATGTATCGCCCAAATTGAATTAACGAAATTTTATCGGAAATTTGTTCAGATAAAACGTCTTGAATGATGGTTTTTTGAATAACTACTTCGAAAATAATGATAGTTGAAACTGCTACAATTAATATGAAAGTCAGTAATAAAGATAGGCAAAGCGCAACAAAATATTGACGGAAATAAGCTCGTTTTACAATAATATGATGCGAGGTTTCGAATCCAGACATTATAGCATTGACACCGTTTGTCATTAAAAAAACCGATAAAATAAATCCAGAAGATAACAAACCTGATTGGCTGTTATGAAGAATGTCATTGATAATATTTTCGATGGCTCCGTAGGTATTTGGTGGAACGGCTTCGGAAACGAATTGTAAGAAATCTTCCTGAAAACCGTCAAGCGGTATGAACGGAATGAGGTTCAAAATAAATAATGCAAACGGAAAGAGTGCCATAAAAAAACTCCAAGAAACGGCGGCTGCACGATAACTCAATGCGCCAGTCAAGATTCCTGAAATATAAAAATGAGATAATTCGTAGAGTGAGATATTTTCTAAAAATGGCAATTTTATTGCACTAAAAAAACTTTTAAATGCTTTTAAAAATCTTATTTTCTCAATGTTTAAATTCATTTTTATTTTTTATAAATACCAATTAAAAAGCTTTCAAACTCAAATCCATATTATAAACCGAATGTGTCAATGCGCCCGATGAAATGTAATTTACGCCGCAATTAGCATATTCTCGAATGGTTTTTTCGTTGATATTTCCAGACGATTCGGTCAAACATTTATTGCCAATTAATGCGACAGCCGTTTTTGTGTCTTCGAAATTAAAATTGTCTATTAAAATTCTGTAAACGCCATCGGATTCAAGAATTTCTTTAATTTCATTGAGATTTCTGGCTTCGACAATTATTTTTAAATCGAGGTTATTGTCTTTCAAATATTGTTTGGTTTTGGCTATTGCCAATGTTATTCCGCCTGCAAAATCGTTGTGATTGTCTTTTAACATAATCATATCGTACAAAGCAAAACGATGGTTTTCGCCACCACCAATTTTTACAGCCCATTTTTCGCAAGCTCGAAAACCTGGTGTTGTTTTGCGAGTATCGAGAATTTTGGTATTTGTGCCTTTTAATAACTGCACATAACTATTTGTTTTTGTTGCAATTGCCGACATTCTTTGCATTGAATTTAAAACCAATCTTTCGGCTTTAAGTATTGATTGCGAACTTCCTGAAACGTTAAAAACTATGTCGCCATATTTTACGTTTTCGCCATCATTTATAAATGTTTCGATTTCTAAATCTTTATCTACATATTCAAAAACCATTTTGGCGAATGCAACTCCGGCAATTATTCCGTTGTCTTTAACGATTAATTTTGCTTTTCCTGTTGCAAATTTTGGAATACAAGCCAATGAACTGTAATCGCCATTACCAATATCTTCTCGGATTGCGTTAGAAATTATTAAATTTAATTCGTTTTGAAATTGCGCTTCAGAAATCATTTTATATATTTTAATAGAATGCTAAAATAGTGAAAAAATTAGATTATAAAATTTAAGATTCAGTAAATTTGCAATTCAATTTTATAATTATGACCATTAAACTTATTGCTATTGGTAAAACTGACAACAAAAATTTACAATCGTTGATTGAAGAATACACCAAACGTTTGTCGTTTTATATCAAATTCGATTTAGAAATTATTCCTGATATCAAAAACGTAAAAAACTTATCTGAAAGTCAACAAAAAGAGAAAGAAGGTGAATTAATATTGTCAAAATTAACGCCAAATGATCAATTAATTTTGTTAGACGAAAACGGAAAAACCTTTTCGAGTGTTGGTTTTTCTGATGAATTACAAAAAAAAATGAATTCTGGAGTTAAAACTTTGGTTTTTGTAATTGGTGGACCTTATGGTTTTTCTGAAACTGTTTATGCTAAAGCAAATGGGAAAATTTCATTGTCACTAATGACTTTTTCGCATCAAATGGTTCGATTATTTTTTATTGAACAATTGTATCGAGGATTTACGATTCTGAAAAATGAACCTTATCATCACCAATAAAAAAGTTGGCAGTTGGCAGATTTTAGTGAGCAGTTCGGCGAATTTTAACGCCATAATTTTTCAAAATCAAATTCAATTTCGCAATTTTTATCAATTTGAAATTTATTTTTTTCGACTTGTTTGTATTTATTGTCGATTAATTCAAAAACTTCAACTTTTTTTTTTAAAGGATCTACCATTAAATAATATTGAACCCCATTTTCTTGATATAATTCAAATTTTATAACTCTATCAGTTTTAATATTTGATGGAGACAAAATTTCAATAACTAAAACAGGTGGCATTTCTAAAAAATCATTTTTAGGGTCGCCGCAAACAACCATAATATCGGGGCGAATAGCGGTATCGTCGTTTATTTTCCAGTCTAGAGTCAAAATTGCATTATATTTTTTTACATTTAAATTTTGAATTGTATTTACAGTTTGACTGATTAAATTAGAAAGTAATTTACTTTTTTGAGTAGAAATTGGTAAAATTTGAAATGGATAGCCATAGATTAATTCCCAATC
>JAYVBR010000309.1:0-3013 GCA_043750395.1 Bacteroidota bacterium
AAAGGAATTGGTCCAATCGTAAAAGATGAAAATCTTTATTATGTATCGCAAAATTCCGAACTTGGATTTATTAGAATTTCTCGTTGTTTTGGAAATTTAGAAAGTGTTTTTGACGACAAAAAAGAAGTTGAAGATACTAAATTAATGCTAACTTTATTTGATAGTATTTTGAATTCATTCGTAAAAACTAAAGGAATTATTATCGATATTCGAGCAAATGGTGGCGGTCACGGTGGAGAAGAATTAGCAAGTAGATTTGCAATTGAAAAAATCATAACTCATTACAAAGCAACAAGATTAAAAGGCGGTTATGAAAATATTACTGAACTGAAACCGATTTACATAACGCCAAATATTGGTGTGAAATATACAAATCCAATTGTAATTTTAACCAACGATAAAACCGCAAGTTCTGCCGAAGATTTTACAATTTCCCTTTACAAACAGAAAAATGTAACAACAATAGGAACTAATACTTCCGGAATGTTATCTGATATGTTTGGAACAGATTTATCAAACAAAATTTCATTTACACTTTCTAATCAACGATATTATTCAACCGAAAAAACGCAGCTTGAAGATATTGGAGTTCCAGTAAAAATTGAAATTAAAAACACAAAAAGTGATATTGAAAATAAAATTGATCCATTAATTTTAAAAGCAATTGAAACATTGAAATAAATAAAAAAACAGCACACAACAGCGGTTTGGCGCAATTGGGGTTTTAGGCAAACTTTAAAGTTGGTTTTGTACTTGCAAGTTCGGTCTTTAATCGATACATTTGGCTAACCAAATCCCCAACTGACGCCAAGCCACGAGACGTTGGCAGTAATTAAAAACCGAAATAACTAAAGAATGAATTTTGAAAATTGGAATTTTGAAATTATTCCAACTATTTTTATTTTAATAATATTTCCACTTGGAATTTATTTTTCATATTGGTCATTTATAACTGGAATTATTGGATTAAACAGGATGGAGAAAAGTACAAGATGGAAATTTTGTATTGGAGAAGTAATAGGTGCAGAAATTATGTTTACAAAATTTTCAGACGAAGGAGCTGCAGATTATTTATTTTCTTTAAAAAAAACTTATAAGTATATTGTAAACGATGTGGAATATGAATCCAATCAAACTTATGCAAGTGATTCGTTATATGAAAAGAATCATAAAAGTTTAAATAAATTGCCAAAAACTGACGAAATATTTTTGAAAAGTAATCAATTCATAAAGATTGAAAAAGAAAAAGAAATACAAATTGGAAGAAAAGTAACTGTTTACTTTAATCATAATAATCCAAAACAGTCTTGTTTAATAAATAAAATCAACAGTGAAATTTATTTACCGATATTTATGGGATTATTTTTTGGAGTCGGATTAACAATACTAGCACTGATATTTATCGGAAACGTAACAATTTAAAAAAATAACTACTGCCAACAGCGGTTTGCAAAAATTGGGGTTTCGGTCTTGAATTTAAAATTTGTTTTGTACCTTTAAGGTCAGTGATTTACTGAAAGTTTAGGCTAACCAAATCCCCAACTTCTGCAAGCCACGAGACGTTGTGCGACAGCAATTTTGAGCAACTAAACAATTAAAATCTGATAAATGAAAAAAACTTTTATTTTACTTTTTTGCATTTTATTTTTATCGTGTAAAAATCAAAATGAAGAGCAAAAACTTATTTATAATCAACTTATAAATTACCGAGATGAATTAAAAATGAATTCTAGAGATATAGAACATTATATTATTAGACGTTCAGAAGAGGAAAAATTCTATAAAAAAGAAACTGAGGATAAAATCAGAATCTTGAGTGATTTTGAAAAAACATTTGAGAAACTAAAATTCAAAGAGAGAAATGCAATAATTAAATTACGAAACTCTTTTAAAAATGAGAATAAATTATTTTTAGAAATTGAAAATTCAAATTACAATGAAAATGTATCTGACACAATTTTCAATCGGTTGATGGAAATTGACTTTTATAGATTAAAAATGAACTTTCAGAATAGATATTTAATGAGACAAGGTTGCAAATAATAAATTGAAAAATGAAACATATTAATGAAATAAATTCTGAAGGTTTCGCGATTATCGAGAACATTTATTCCGAAAATGAAATCGAAAAAATCATTGCAGAAATAGAAAAAGTTACCGAAAACAAAACAGAAAATTCTACTTTTAGAAAATCCGAAGATTTATTCGCAATTCGACAATTTCATAAAGAAATTCCAGAAACGCTGAATTTTATTTTTAACCAAAATTTGAGAGAAATTATAAAACTGAACTTTGGAGAAAATTATTTCATAACGAAATCAATATATTTTGACAAACCAAAAAAGTCGAATTGGTTTGTGGCTTATCATCAAGATTTGACAATTTCTGTTGACAGAAAAGTGGAAATCGAGAATTATGAAAATTGGACAACTAAACAACATCAATTTGCGGTTCAACCACCAAAAGAAATTTTGGAACAAAACTTCACAGTCAGAATTCATATTGACAAAACAACAAAAGAAAACGGAGCATTGAAAGTACTGAATAAATCGCATAGAAAAGGAATTGTAAGAACCGAAAATATTGAACTTGAAAACGAAACAGAAACTATTTGTGAAGTTGAAAAAGGCGGAATAATGATAATGAAACCGCTCATTTTTCACGCTTCGAACAAAACAACGAATAACGAACGTAGAAGAGTAATTCACATTGAGTTTAGTAACCAAAAATTACCGAATGAATTGGAATGGAGCGAAAAAACTAATTTTAACTTGAACTAAATCGCTTCGATTTTGCCGATCGCACAACAGCGGTTTGCAAAAATTGGGGTTTTGGTCTTGAATTTACACATTGTTTTGTACTTTTGTGGTCAGTGATTTACTGAAAGTTCGGGCTAACCAAATCCCCAACTTCTGCAAGCCACGAGACGTTGTCGGCAAGTCGCTCTCGTGATTTTCCCCGTGGGAAAATACTCTGGCGAAAAGTTGACTTTTTTGTCGGTAAGTTCCAGAAT
>JAYVBR010000310.1:0-3011 GCA_043750395.1 Bacteroidota bacterium
CGAACAGAAAATAAAACTAGCAGATTATATCCTTAAAAAATCAGGTCAAAACAAAAATGATACGGAATACGATTTTATTGATAAGAATGATGTAACTCATTTTGAACAATTGTTAGGTTGGTCAAGCATCAATCAGTACAACACACTAGAACAACAAAAGAGTAGTTTAGAAAAAGAATTGACTTCGTTACCTAATTTGAAAATTCAGTTACTGGATTTAAGAAAAAATGATATGGGCGGTGGCGAAGAAACGATACAGAACTTTGAAGCTAACGAATTAAAAATAAAAGAGTACAAGGAAGCTATCAAAAATTATCAGTCTGATATGGAGCTTTTAGACAAAAAAATTAAAAGATTTGATTTGTCTGATGATGAAATACCAAATCCTAAATTGGAAGTACTTAAAAAATTAGGTCCGTTGTTTAATAAAATTTCAAATGCTTTACTCGATAATAAAAAATCACGTATCGAAGAAGCAATGAAAAACGATTTGAATACAACACTTGTAGTTTATGAAAATCAGATTGATCGTGTGGTATTGTCTGAAGATTTAAGTAATCTATCATTCAAAATTTACCACAAAGCAGGAAACGAAATTTATTTAGAAGAGTTAAATGCAGCTTCAAAACAAATAATTATCCAGGTACTTTTGAAATCTTTGCATTATTATGGAGATTACAATCCACCAGTAATGATTGATACTGTTTTTGGTTATTTAGATGAAAAAAGCAGAGCTTCATTGCTCGAAAATTACTTTCCTAAATTATCACATCAAACTATTTTATTGAGTACCGATAGTGAAATTAGAAAAAATATTGATTTGAGTAAAATTGAAAACTTCATTTCTAAAAAATTCACTCTCGTTAGAGACAAAGAAAACCAATTAACAAAAGTAGTTGAAGGTTATTTTGAAAATTAATAATATTAAATTATGGCAGCAATAGAAACTGGTTTAAGACAAGCGGAAGCATTAAATTCAAAAATGAATGATTTGCGAGAACGTTTGGAAAAACACATCAATTTAAAAAATTATACAGATAACCATAAAAATGTTACGCCAAAGGGTAATGCAAAACTGATGCGTATTTGTTTGATTGCAGGTTTATCCGATAATGACAAAAGAAATAAAGAAGTCCTGAATATTCAAATGTCGTCAAACAGTATTCATCCAACACTATTTACAGTTCACAATCTAAATGGAATGTTGTCATCAATGATAAAGTTGCGATACCACGATTTAGAAATAAATTGGGAAGATAACATTACAAAAAGTAAAGTGGTTAATGCGGAAATTTTCAGAGGTTTTGATTTACTAATGAAAGGCGACACATTACACGAATGGCTAAAAGTCAGTACAACAGCTTCAATAAAAGCAGGACAGATACCATTATTAAACCTAAACATTGGAAATTATGATGGGGATATTAATGCTTATTTAGATATGAATAGCAAAAATGTAACCAACACTCAAATTCTTATTGCAGGTTCAACAGGTTCAGGAAAATCAAACCTTTTAGCTGTTTTAATGAATGAAATGCGGTCGTTATCAGTTGAAAGTAATTATCCAGTAAATTTTCTTTTCTTCGATTACAAAGGAGAGTTTTCAGATATTGCTAATAATGATTGGCTACAACATTTTGAAGTAAACCGTTCCGCTATTTTGGATCCAATGGTTGAACCTTTGCCATTTACACCATTCAAAGATTTTGTAGGTAAAACACAAAACGAAATCAATTTATATTCAACAGAGTTGGCAAACGCATTATTAGCTATTGATAATGCTAAAATCAGTGCCAATATGAGTAATAGATTATCAGAAGCGATAATCAACGCATATAAAGATACTAAAGGAAAATCAATCAATTTTTCAACTATAATAGAAAATTACACCAATTTACAGCCACAAAATGAACGGGAGAGAATGGATAGTGTAAAATCTGTTTTAAGTCAATTAGAGCGTGCTAATTTATTCCTTAATGATGATAGAATTGATTTAATTGGAAATAGTTTTATTGTAAAAATGGACAAATTCCCAAAAGAAGGTCCAATCGGAAAAGCAATAGTATATTTCATTGTATCAAAACTAAATTCCATCTATGAAAATCTTCCAGTTCAAGCCAATGATAAAGAAAAAGTAGAATTAAGACACTTCACAATCATAGATGAAGCCCATTATATGTTAGGATTTGACAACAAACCACTTCGTGATTTGATTGCCGTAGGTCGTAACAAAGGAATGAGTATAATTCTGGCTACTCAAAATATGGATGCTTACAAAAGCAAACATTTTGATTTCTATGCCAATGCACAATATCCACTAATAATGAAGCAACAATCTATTAACGATGCAGTGCTAAAAGATATGTACGGTGTATCTGGCAACGATTTGGTAGAAATAAAACAAGCCATTGCAGGACTTCAAAAAGGAGAATTAATAATCAAAAATAATGAAGCTATAATACTAGGTTTTGGTAAGAAGTTTAAGAAGATTAAAGTGAGGCATTTGATATAAATACTATATCTGAAATTAACAAATTTGTTAATTGTTTTAAAATTTCACTTATAAGTGAAATATTTATTTACCTTTGTAATCCTTTTTAGAGTGATGAATTGCGAAATAGTAAAATTAGAAGAGTTTAGTGGTAATCAAGCTTCAGTATATTCTATTTATATTGAGGAAGAGGAAATGACTTTATATGACAGATTTGTAATTGAAAATAAAGAACAATTTTTGGCTGAAATTAATGACATTAACAACCGATTAATAGGTATTGGCAAAATTGGTGCTAGAGAAAATTTCTTTAAACTTAAAGAAGGAAACCCAAGTGATGGTGTTTGTGCATTATATGATAATCCAAATTCAAATTTAAGACTGTATTGCATAAGATATGGTACAAGTATTGTATTAATTGGCGGAGGAGGATACAAACCAAAAACAATAAGCGCATTACAAGAAGATAAAAAACTCAAAGAAGAAAATTATTTTCTTCGAGAATTATCAAAAGAAATCA
>JAYVBR010000311.1:0-3010 GCA_043750395.1 Bacteroidota bacterium
ACTAAAATTATAGGTTACTTTAGCTTCTTTACTTGGCAAATTGGGTGTATCTATGTTTAAAGTTGTATAATTATCTACATACTCGATTTCACCGTCCGAAGGTGTAATATCTTTTAGTACATCTACTCCATTTTTAAAAGATTCAGTTATTTTACTTTTTTCGGGCGAGTAGGACATATTTACGAAATTAACATCGGCAAACAATGTTGCTGAACCTCCAATATTAAAATCAATTCCCATAGCACCACTATAACCTATTGCAAAATTGCCATCAGTTAAAAAAGTTACATTTTGAACATCAGTTGCGCCTACTGCTTTAAGTTTTTGTTCTATCGATGTTGACCCAATAACTAGACCGAATTTTATATAAGGATTTAAAGTTTCGTAACCACCAGATAAAATTAAACTGGGTTTTTAATTGAAGCATTTTAGATTTAATACTACCGCTTATATCTGAACCAAGTAGTACAGCACCGGGTAAATTAAATTCAAATGCATTACCTTTTATGTACCCAAAACCCATATTGGCATCTAAATAGTTATTTAATTTGTAACCAATGTTTAGATTGTAATTCAGTCCTTTCATTAAATTATAATCATCGTTACTGACTTGATAAACTGGTGGAGTAATATTAATAATTTCGATTTTTAAACTTTGAAGAGGAAAAAAACCAGATTGAGAATTGTTGCCATCCAATCCAAAATTGTAACCTGCACTCACAGCGATTGAAAATTTTTTATCATTGGTGTTTTTTCTTTGCGCATTGAGGCTAGAAACATTTTTTAAACCAATGAATATTATTAAAATAAAAATATATTTTTTCATTTTGAATGTTTTATAAGTTGAAATTAAAATCCGTAACGAATACCTAAATTAAGTGCCAAACTACTGAAATTGTAAAATTTCTTTAAGCCTTGCGCCTTTACATTTGTATTAGATAAAGCAGCCTCAGAAAATAAAACCGTTTCATTGTATTCAATACTTTTATCATAAATAGTTAGCGTTTGCAAATTGTCCAATCCGTTAATAGTAGATTCTATCACTGTTCCAAAATCTGGCGAAAAAACCAAATAATTATAATTTATTTCTCCAAAAACAGATAGATTATTAGCAATTTCAAAAGTACTCCCAAGACTTGCAGTAAAACCTTTTGATAGACTTCCGTTGTATAAGTAAGTTTTTAAAAATTCGTCTTCTACGTTATCTTTTTCACTTTTTAATTCGGTTACGGAACCAATTCCTAAAATTACACCAAATTTTGCATAAGGATTTATTTTGTCGAATCCACCCGAAAGAACCAATGTTGGTTTAAATTGCAACATTTTAGAATTAAAAACCGAACCCTTAAAATAACCGTTTATGTTGGTATCGCCAGTTTTAAATTCGTTTCCGTTAGTAAAATTAACACCCAATTCGACTCCAATTTTTTTATTGAAATTATAACCTACTGATAATCCGACGCCTAATCCTTGTCCAAACGAAATAGATTGCGACGAAACATCGTCAGTCCCAAGACTGTTTCTTATTTCGTTACTAAAATTGTTGCTGTCGCCACCAGCTTTAAAATTGTAACCCGAATTCAAACTTACATAAAAATTAGCTTCTTTAGATTTTTGAGCGAAAGATCCAAAAATAAAAAAATGAAGTATTAATAAAATAAATGTTTTTCTCATGATTTTTTGTTTTTAATATGTTAAACAAAGAAGCGGTTTGAACTTTTTTAATTGAAGCGAAAAATTAAGATTTTTGTTTTCAGATTTTGGATTTTTTTTATTGGATAGCATCGCTATCGAATAAAAAAAATCTGAAATATGGGGCAAAAAGACAATTTTGTAGCCAATTGAAAAGTTAAAACCGCTTCAAATATATAAAACAGCAATTAATTAAAAAAGAATCAACGGACGAACGACCGAATTAAATGACAAATGACAAGAATTTTCGATAAATAAGTTGTTTTTGTTTTGAAAAGCATGGTTTTACAAATTCTAAATCGTATTTACAAATTTGTCACTCCAAGGGAATCTCAAACAAACCGAGCAATAGTGTCGAGATTCCTGCGGAACGACAAATTGATGGTGAGAGTGGTTGTTCAATAGCTCAATTCCATCTACAAGTTTGTCATTGCTTCGCCAGTTCGCTCTTGCAGGCTCGTGTCCGTAGGAATCTCAAACAAAATGAGCAATAGTTTTGAGATTCGTGTGGAATGACAAATTGATGCTCAATGACAAATTAGCGCCGAAAAAAGGTTTGCCACTTGACAAACCTTTTTTTTAAGAATACTAACCACTAAAAACTCAGTTCTTAACAATCTTAACTAATTGTTCTTTGTTCTCAGAATTTATTCTAACCAAATATGAACCGCTTTGCAAACCCGAAATATCAATTTGAGATTTTAAATCTTCGAAATTTTTGGATAATAATTCTTGACCAAGTAAATTAATTATTGATACTTTGGTTATTTTTTCGGCATTTTCAACATTCAAAATATTGTTTATCGGATTTGGATAAACTTTTAAGTTGCTAAATTCAAATTGATTATTAGCCAATGCAGTTGTTGTTATGTCAATTTTAAAATTACCTTCAGGAGCGTCAAAATCTCCTTCGGTATCTCCAACATTCACAAAATAATTAGTACCTAGAGTTGATAAAAATGTAATTGTTTCGCTATCGCCACCACCAATACTAGCATTATCTGACGATTGAAAACAACTTAAAACACCACAAGAACCTGTGTAAATATCAAGTTGCGGATAAGTACCTAATTGTACATTAGTTACTGCAACTGTAATATTAGAACCATTGCCTGTAAAACTATACCATACGCCATCATTCATACCACTTAATCCACAACTCAAAAAACCTGCATTGTTAGAAGTTGCTTCGCCACGAACTTGTACGTTGGAATAAGGCAATGTTACAGCGTTCAATGCACCTGAACAAGCATCGTTAACTGGTGGCGAAGTGGTGTCAATAATTGTAACAACAGTTTCGTTAAAATCAGTTGTTGCG
>JAYVBR010000312.1:0-3008 GCA_043750395.1 Bacteroidota bacterium
AAGTAAAAAGCAAATCAGCATTGTTCCTTTAACTATGAAATAAACATAATTATCATTTTCCATTTCATTTTCATCATTTCTTTTTCCAACAAAAATTACAGAAAAAACTTTAACTATGAAAAACCAAATTAATAACCAAATAGCACTTAATCCGATATATATTGAACTAATCTTTGCTATTTCAATTTGTAATTCATTAGAGTTTACTTTATAAATATTATCTAATGCTTCATTTAAAATTGTAATTGTTTTTAGATTTATAATTGTTGCACCAAGTAAAATACTAGAAAACCAGATGCCAAATGAAATTTTTATTTTGCCGTCGATTTCTGATTTATTTTTTTCTTTTCTTAAAAGAAATTGAATAATTGTAATTGAAATTGCAATTGCTACAATTCCGATTAATGTCAAGGTGAAATTTTTCTCTATGTTCATATTATTTTGATTTTAAGGATATTCTCCAATAGTTTAAATTTGATATCTCGTTTGGTAAAACGCCTGGTTTTATATTTGCAGATGTTGTTTCCCATAAAATATAACGTTGATTATTATAATTGTATGCAACGCCATCATATGGCAAATTTACACCTAAAATTGAATGATTATAATATTCACTACTGAAGAGTACAACATCATAATTATAATGTGATAAAACAGTGTATAAAATCAATGTTCTTGTATCGCAATCTCCTTTTAAGTTTGTTAAAAACTCAACAGGAGAATTAATACCAAACTTTTCAAATCCATCACATTCTGCTTTTGATGACGATAGATATTTTTTTATAAAATCATCTTGATATAAATTACCATCACAAGCATTTGGTAAAACTACAGAATATGGGATGTCCTGAATAAATGAAACAATCATTTCTGCAAATTTGTTCTTTGATAAATCTTTTTCTTTTTTTATAGTATTGAATAATTGATACAAACCTTCAAGTTTTAGTTTATCATTTTCTTTTAATGAATAAATAATTTTATCATAATTTCTTTCAGTATTTTCTGATATTGGTAAATTTATTTTATAATTTTTAGAATTATAAAAATCACTTTTTTTAATCCAAAATTTTCCTTTATAATTATTTCCATCATAATCTTCCCAAGTTCTAAAATGAGTTATCAAGGTATCCTTTATTTCATTTACAACAATTGGGGTTATTTTAATTTTCTGTTCTTCCGGTTTGTCTACTAAAACAGGTATTGGTCTGTAATTATTTGATTGCGAAAACAAATTAATTAATGAAGCTATAAAAAAGAAAAGTAAAACTAAAGCCAAAAATTTAAAAAACCATTGCCAAATATTGGAAGGAATAATATTAAAAAGAAATAATAATAATATAAATGGCAATAAAATTGCTATTTGAGGCAACACTAAAATTAAAAACATAAATCCAATTAGTGTTCCTAAAACACCGAAAATTGAAGACAAACAACCTTCTTGATTTGAATTACTTAATGTTTTTTGATATGTCCAATTATCCCAATAAGTTGTTTTATAATCTGAGTAATAGCGTTCAACTCTCTTGTAATCATATTTGTACTCAACATTTCCAGTTGCGGAAAGAGTTTTGGTTAATTTGTTTTTATTTGTATTTTCAATTTTTAGATTTTCTAAATCTATAATATATAACTTTTCGCAATATTCCTCGATTATAAAATCTAATACATATCCAGTTACTTCTGCATTGATAGTGCCAAATACTTCATTACCTTCGTCTTGATGTAGTTTTCTATTGAATTTAATATTTGTTAAAATCGGTTCGTTAAGATTTACAAAAAATTCCTTATTGTTTTCAAGTAAAATAGTATTTATTAATTTTGGAAGTCTTTCTCTTGAAAATTTTACATCCTCTAGATTTGTTTTAAATGGAATATTTTTTTGATAAATTGCATTTCTCAATTCAACTTCATAAATGTTAAAATCAAAAAATTTGACATCTTTAAAATCAATACTTTGTTCTTCATCAATTATTCCCCAATATTTACCATTCAAGTTTGCCTTTATATAAGTTTTTCTTGGTATTTCTCTTGTTTTATAAATATTCTGATACTGATTGCCATTTTCATCTATTAAAATTGGTTCGTCAATATTTATAATTTTTTCTTCTTGTTCAAAATTATTTATTTTTTCGTTTTGAATAGTAGAAACTGTATTTATTTTTTTGTTTTTTAAAAACAAAAAAATAAATATTCCGATAATGAATACTAATATAAAAAATGCTGTCAATTATTTTCTGTATAAATGTGATTTAAAAAGTCTTGCTCTGAATTTAGATTTCTGGCTGTATTTTTTGATACGGTTCTAAATGGATGGTCTGCCCAATATTCGTATTTTGTGATATTCTCGTTAATTAATTCTAATTTTATTTTGTCGAAATATTTTGAATATTCTAATTTATTAATTTTCTCTAATTTATTTAAATATGGTATTAATCTACTCCACGAACTTTTATTATATTCTTTAATTTTATTTTCAAAAATTTGCACGTAATCTAACTTAAACTCTTCGTAATTTTTTTGTACAATTTTATTTTCTATTACTTGTTTTATTTCATAAAAATTTCCTTTATTTCTAATTATGTATTTCCAATGAATAGGAACTAAAAATAGAGTGCAACCAATTAAGTTAATAATCCAAGCAAAAGGATAATTCGATAAAATATTTCTAATTTCTTTTGCATAAAAATTTGATTGTTCAAATGATGGCGAAAAAAATAATACATTAAATGGTTGAATTATTATTATTGCTAAAAGTAATATTAACGAAATTCTGAAAATAAATGAAAAATTAAAAGGCGTTTCTACCGCACTACTATTTATTATTTCAGTATTTGAAATGTTTTTTTTCCTTTTTATTGATATTGGCAATATTGCAGGAGAAATTGTATAAAGCAAAAGAAGGTATAAATTAGTAATTAAAACGCCCCAAATTAAGCATAACAGTAGGTTTAATTTGGGGCGTTTTAATTACTAATTTATACCTTCTTTTGCTTTATACAATTTCTCCT
>JAYVBR010000313.1:0-3004 GCA_043750395.1 Bacteroidota bacterium
AATAAAGCTGATATAAAAACATTAGTTTTCTGCACCGGAAAATTCTATTACGACATTACAGCCGAACGAGAAAATCTTAAAAGAAATGATGTTGCAGTAGTTAGAATTGAGCAACTATTTCCGTTGCCAGTTGCTCAAATCAAAGAAATTATTGCTACTTATCCAAATGCTGATGATTATGTTTGGGCACAAGAAGAGCCGAAAAATATGGGTGCTTATAGTTTTATGTTGATGAATTTCGATTTCATCAAATGGAGATTAGCATCATTGAAAGCCTACGCTGCACCAGCCGCAGGAAGTTACACAAGAGCCAAACGCCGTCACGCTGACGCCATAAGAATGGTTTTTGATAAGGATTTGTTTAGATAATGCCAACTGTAATAAAAATTGATGGATTTCGTTTTTTCTTTTACAGTAATGAACATTTGCCAAAACATATTCATATTGAAAAAGCAGAAAAAACAGTAAAGTTTAATTTAGAATTCATAGAACTCGTAAAATCTTCAAGATTTAGCGCATCAGAATTGAAAGAAATTCGTAATTTGGTTCAAGAAAATCAAGAACTAATAATACAAAAATGGGATGAGTATTTCAGTAATTAATAAATCAAAAAGAGCAATTGACCTTGTTTTTTCGGACTCTAAAATGATCGTTTTTTTAGAAGACGGACGCGAACTGTCAATTCCATTAGAATGGTTTCCAAGATTACGTCAAGCAACAGAAAACCAAATTAATAAATGGCGATTTATTGGAAATGGCGAAGGAATTCATTGGGAAGAAATTGACGAAGATATCTCTATAGAAAATTTATTAGAATAATTTGGAGCCAGGAACCTGCTTTACGTTGCAATCTTTTCTTTTTTTAAAGAAAAAAAAGAAAAGGATTTCCACTTCAATCAGGGCTAAAAATAAAGTACACATAAAATATAAACTCATCATTTAAAATAAAAATACAATGATTTTAGAAATGAAAGTGCCTTCACCAGGCGAATCAATTAAAGAAGTAGAAATCGCAACTTGGTTAGTAAAAGATGGCGATTATGTAGAAAAAGACCAAGCCATTGCCGAGGTAGATTCAGATAAAGCAACACTAGAATTGCCAGCAGAGGCCAGCGGAATTATCACGCTAAAAGCCGAAGAAGGCGATGCAGTTGCTGTTGGAGCAGTTGTTTGTTTAATAGATACTTCTGCTGAAAAACCAAGCTCTCTAGCCCCCGAAGGGGGAACAGCTACAAAAGCTGTTGAAAAAGTAGCCGAAGTTGTTGCTCCAAAAGTTGAAGAAGTAAAAGTTACACCAACTGTTGCTCAGGCTCCCCCTTTGGGGGCTGGGGGGCATCCTTCGCCTGCTGCTAAAAAAATATTAGACGAAAAAAGTATTGCTCCATCTGCAGTTTCAGGAACTGGAAAAGATGGTCGCATTACTAAAGACGATGCAATAAATGCCGTTCCATCAATGGGAACACCAACTGGCGGAAGTCGTGGCTCTGAGCGTACAAAATTATCGATGTTGCGCCGAAAAGTTGCCGAAAGATTGGTAGCCGCTAAAAACGAAACTGCTATGTTAACTACGTTCAACGAAGTAAATATGACTCCAATAAACAACATCAGAAACCAATATAAAGATGCGTTCAAAGACAAACACAATGGCGTAGGTTTGGGTTATATGTCGTTTTTTACAAAAGCTGTAACTCGTGCTTTGCAATTGTTTCCAGATGTAAATTCAATGATGGATGGCGATTATAAAGTTGCGTATGACTTTGCTGATATTTCAATCGCCGTTTCTGGACCAAAAGGATTAATGGTTCCTGTAGTTCGTAATGCCGAATTATTAACATTCAGAGGTGTTGAAGCCGAAATAAAACGTTTGGCAATTCGTGCTCGTGATGGTCAAATAACGGTTGACGATATGACTGGCGGAACATTCACAATAACAAACGGTGGCGTTTTCGGAAGTATGCTCTCGACTCCAATTATTAATCCACCACAGTCAGGAATTCTTGGAATGCACAACATTATCGAGCGCCCAATTGCTGTAAATGGTCAAGTAGAAATTCACCCAATGATGTATGTTGCATTGTCTTATGATCACAGAATTATCGACGGTCGTGAGTCAGTTGGTTTCTTAGTTGCAGTTAAAGAAGCATTGGAAAATCCTTTGGAATTATTGATGGGCGGTAATGCAATTAAAGCATTAGAACTTTAATATTCAATCCAAAAATACAATTTTTAAATAAATTTAGAAAATGAAAACTTTAAACGATTTCGATTATAAAGATAAAAAAGCAATCATAAGAGTTGATTTTAATGTGCCATTAGATGAAAATTTTAATGTTACAGATGTTACAAGAATCGAAGCTGCAAAACCTACAATTGACAAAATAATTGCCGACGGCGGAAGCGTAATTTTGATGTCACATTTGGGAAGACCAAAAGGGGTTGAAGAAAAATATTCATTGAAACACATTTTAAATAAAGTTTCGGAAGTTTTAGGTGTAAATGTAAAATTTGTAGAAAATTGTGTTGGTGATCTAGCTACAGAAGCTTCGAATAACCTTAAAAATGGCGAAGTTTTATTGCTAGAAAATCTAAGATTTCATAATGAAGAAGAGGCTGGAGATATTGATTTTTCAAAAAAACTAGCTAATCTTGGCGATATTTATGTAAACGATGCTTTTGGAACAGCACATCGAGCTCACGCTTCAACAACAATTATCGCTCAATTCTTTTCCAAATCTAAATGTTTTGGTTTACTGATGGAAAAAGAAATTGTGAGTTTGAATAAAGTTCTAAAAGACAGCAAAAAACCAGTAACTGCGGTTTTGGGTGGAAGTAAAGTTTCATCAAAAATTACTGTTATCGAAAATATTCTTGACAAAGTTGACCACATGATTATTGGTGGTGGAATGACATTTACATTTGTAAAAGCTTTAGGAGGAAAAATTGGAAACTCAATTTGCGAAGACGACAAACAAGAATTAGCATTAGAAATTTTGCGATTAGCAAA
>JAYVBR010000314.1:0-6972 GCA_043750395.1 Bacteroidota bacterium
TTTTTTGACAACAAGAAAAACATATCCGATTTAAACTTTTTATCAACAGATAAAATAAATAAATCTAATTTACAAATTACAAGCGATGGTTCAGGAAAAGTAATTTTGACAAGTACTGGCGAAAATTCTTTTTTTAGCGGAATGATAGATTTTTTAAAAAACAATAACCAAATTCCAGAATCTAATGGACTACCAATATCTTTAAATTTTAATTTAAATAGCACTACCAAAGGCAGTATTAAAGTTTATTACAACTTAAACCAAGGTGATAGTTATTCTGAAGAAAGAATGAAAGAATTACCAATAAATCAAATAGGAACCTCCGATTTATCTATAGATTTCGAAAAATTGCCTACCGAAATAATGGTTGCTATAAAAGCACCGCTAATTACATTAAACAATTTAACATTAAGTACAGGTTCTCAAAACACAGTAACCAATCCAGCAAAACTTGATTATTGGTTGCGAAATGTTCCAAGATTATGGGCCGAAAAATCAGGAGAGTCAGTTTTTGAAACCATAAAACCATTGTCAGAACCAGTAACAGAAGCAACAATTTCGGTCAATAAATCAGTTTTAACAAATACAGCAAAACCTTATTATTTTTATATCGAAGCAAATTCAGATACTGATATTGGAGGAAAATTAGAGTTATTTGACTCAGAAAAAGTTAAAGCATCATTTAACTTTGAAATAAAACCCGGCAAACATAGTTATGCAATCAGAATGAGTAGTAATTATTATTGGTGGCAACTAAGCACAAATAGAATTTCTTTTGTTGCTGATAAACCTGTCCAAATAAGTAAATTTGCAATGTTATCTGATGATGGAAAAGAAATTTATAATTACAAATCTGGAGGATTAACGTTAAGTAGCATAACCGACGATAATTGGTCTGGTGGCGTAGGTCTAAGTTTTAATATGTTATTATTTGATAATTCGCCAAGTAAATTAAAACTATTGTCGTCAGGAAAACAATTAAAGTTTAATGATGGTAGTTTAGCAACAATTTTGGGTGTTAGTGTGGCTGGTAGTTATATTCAAGTTACCGTTAAAGAAGATGTCAAAAAAATGATTAATATTGCATCTTATCCAAATAGTATAGAAATAATAAAATAAAAATTTTGAATACAATAGACATTTCTATAATAGTACCACTTTACAATGAAGAAGCTGTTTTTGAACAATTAATTCAAAGATTAACTAACGTTATTGATAAAACACATTTTTCTTGCGAAGTTATTTTAGTAAATGATGGAAGTATAGATAAAACTGACGAATTAGTAAAACAAATTTGTTTAAAAGATGTCAGATTTTCAGGTGTTTTATTATCAAGAAATCATGGACACCAATTGGCGGTTAGTGCTGGTTTAGCAAATGTTAGAGCCAAAAAAGGCGCAATGATTATAGATGGAGATTTGCAAGATCCACCCGAATTGGTCAACGAATTTTATAAATTGTTAATTAACGGATATGATGTAATTTATGCAATAAGAAAAAACAGAAAAGAAAGTTTTTTTAAAAAACTTGCTTATTCATCTTATTACAGATTACAGAAAAAAATATCAAGTTTTAATATTCCAATCGATAGCGGAGATTTTTCAATGTTAAGTCGTCGAGTTGTCGACAATATGAATAATATGCCTGAGCAAAGTCGTTATTTACGTGGAATGCGCGCTTGGGTAGGGTTTAAACAAATAGGTTTTGAATATGACAGAGACGAGCGTCATGCAGGCGAAACAAAATACAGTTGGACTAAATTATTTGAATTAGCATTTAACGGAATATTCAACTTTAGCGATTTTCCTGTCAAAATAATCACAGGATTGGGTTTTTTTACCGTTGTTTTTTCATTGATGTATTTTGTATATAATATTTACCAAAAAATTTATTATAACAATGTTCCACAAGGTTTTACAGCAACTATTTTAGCAATAATTTTGTTTAGTGGAGTTCAAATGATTTCATTAGGATTGATTGGCGAATATGTTTTAAGAATTTACAATCAAGTAAGAAACAGACCTTTATTTGTAATAGATAAAATTATTCAAGACGGAAAAGAATTAGAAGCTAAAATTTAAAAAATGCAACAAGATTATTACAAAGAATATTATGATTTAGAACGCCAACATTGGTGGTTTGTCGCACGTGAAAAAATAATTTCGAATTATATAAAAAAATTAATTTCAGATAAAAATTTAAATAACCAAGATTTAAAGATACTTAATGTGGGTTGCGGTCCAGGCAGAAGTTCACAATATTTATCAGAATTTGGAAAAGTGGTTTCAATAGAATATGATAAATATTGTTGTGAATTTGCATCAGAAAAAACAGGTCTAGAAATTATAAATGGGTCAATAACAGAGTTGCCTTTTGAAGACAATTCATTCGATTTAGTTTGCGCTTTTGATGTTATTGAGCACGTTGAAAATGATCAATTGGCTGTTAATGAAATAAAAAGAGTTGCAAAAAAAAACGGTGTAATTTTCATTACAATTCCAGCTTTTATGAGTATTTGGAGCCATCACGATGTTATAAATCATCATTTTAGAAGATACAGATTACCACAGATTGAAACTTTATTTAATCAAGTCAATGATGGTAATAAAATATTTACATCTTATTTTAATTTTTTCCTTTCACCACCAATTTTTATTATTAGAACAATTAGTAATTTAGTGAAATCAGGAAAAAATCGTCCAGGTTCTGGAAGCGATTTCGAAACTTTTAAGCCGGGAATTATGAACGATTTACTTTTTAGAATCATGCATTTTGAAAGTAAATTTATAAACAGTAATATTAAATTACCCTTCGGAGTTTCGTTGCTATATACTTGGAAAAAAAATTAAATTATTATGAAAATTATCAATTGGATTAGAGCAAATTATATATTAATAAGCATCTTAATTTTTGGTGCATTTTTTAGATTTTATCATTTAGATTTTCAAAGTCTTTGGCTTGATGAAACAATAACAGTTAATGACGCTAGTCCAGAAAAATCTTTTTCAGAAATTTATGACAGTCTTATGTTACTTGAGCCACATCCACCTTTATATTTTTTATTAGTACATTTTTGTTTTAAAATTTTTGGATATACTTCACTTGTAGTAAGAATGTTTTCAGCTATTATTGGAATTATTGGAATTTTCTCAGTTTTTTTACTTGGAAAAGAAATTTTCAATAAAAAAGTTGGTTATTATGCGGCGATTTTATTAGCAATAAATTATTTTCACATTTATTATTCGCAAGAAGCAAGAATGTATTCGTTATTGTTTTTGACGACTAGTATTTCTTTTTATTTTTTAATTAAGTTTATTAAATCTCCAACTACAAAATCAAATATATTGTTTTGCATATTTTCTACATTAATGATATATACTCATTTCTTTGCGTTATTTGCATTCGTAGCCCAGTATTTAATACTTTTATATTTCGTTTTAAAACCATATGAAATAAAAGGAATAAAGTTTTTTAAATATTGTTTTTTGTCAGGAATTTCAAGTTTGATATTATATTTACCCACTTATGGTTTATTTCAAAAAACTTCTGAAATGAAATCTATTTGGATTCAAATGCCTAGCTTAGAAGTATACACTCAGTTTTTCAAAGACTTTTTTGGTAATTCAGAAATTGTAATAATCCTAGCGATTGTTCTCATAATATTATTTTTTGTTCAATTATCAAAAGACGAAGGTTCGGATAGTTTTAAAATAAACCCAGAAAAAGATAAAATAATTTTAAGTTTTTTAGTTGTTTTTGTATGGATTACTATAACTTTATTATTTCCGTTAATTAGAACTTACACAAATTTACCAATGCTAATTAATAGATACTTTATAAACATTTTACCTGCAGTTTTGATTACTATTGCAATCGGACTATATTTGATTAAAAACACAATAGTTAGAAATATTATTTTGTCGTTAATAATAGTATTTTCAATAACAGATATATGTATTGTAAAAAAATATTACTCAGTTGTTACTAAAACTCAATTTCGCGAAGTGTCAGATTTTGTTGTTAAAAACAACCCAAAGAGCGACCCTGTGGTTAGTAATTTAAGTTGGCACTTGCCATTTTATTTGAATAATAATAAAATTAAAACCACTTTGATTGACGGCGATTTTGATGATTATGTCAACAATATGATTTATGACACCTCTAAAATAAAATCTTTTTGGTACGTAGGTGTTTTTGGATATAAACTTAGTCTTTCAGATAATTCTAATAAATTTTTAGAAGCTAATTTTGCAATTCCTAACAGTACAGATTTGTTTGATTCATGGGCAAAACATTATGTTTTAAAATCGAATGTTGCAATTACCATTCCTTCCGAGATGAAAATAGGGACACTCACTTTAAGTAATATTAATGACGAATATTGGCAGAAAGGAATTGGGGTTTCTAATAACATTTTATTAGTCGACTATTCGTCATTTAAGGAGAATATGCTGAAAACTGCAAAAAAATTAAAATTTAAAGACGGCAAAATGGCAACTTTAAAAAGCTTTGAAATAGTAGGCAATTACATTCATATTCAAATTGAAGAAAAAACTTCGGATTATATAGATGTAGCAGCTTATCCAAACACATTTTCAACTGTTGAATAAATGAACAACATTTACGATAAAATAATAATTGGAGCTGGTCTATACGGCTTGTATGCTGCATTGATATCTGGAGAAAAAGGCGAAAAAGTTTTAGTTCTAGAGTACGATGCAGAGCCGTTTATGCGTGCAACTTATATTAACCAGGCTCGAGTTCACATGGGTTATCATTATCCAAGATCAATATCTACTGCGGTTAAATCAGCCAATTATTATGACCAATTTTTAGAAGATTATGATTTTTGTATAAATGCTGCATTCGATAAAATCTATGCAGTTTCGAATAGTTTTTCTTGGACAAATAAAAAACAATTCGAAAAATTTTGTGCCGATTCCAATATTCCTTGCAAACCAATAAATATTGAAGAAATATTTAAAAAATCAGCTTGCGATGGCGCCTATTTATCTAAAGAATCAACTTATGACGCTTTAATTCTCAAAGATCATTTAGTAAAAAAATTAAAAGTTTTATCAAACGTCGAATTCGTTTTTAATGCAAGAATAGACAAAATTCAGAAAACAGAATTTAATTACAATGTTGTTCTTGAAAACAAAAAAGAATACATTACCAAGTTTTTATTAAATTCGAGTTACGCATCCATAAATCAAATAATATCTTTGCTAGATTTTGAAAAAGTAAAAATCAAATATGAATTGTGCGAAGTGATTTTATGCAAAGTTAGTGACAATTTCAAAAACAAAGGAATTACTGTAATGGATGGCCCATTTTTTTCATTAATGCCATTTGGAAGAACAGGTTTACACTCTTTAACATCAGTAAGTCATACGCCGCACAAAACAAGTAATAACGATTTACCAACGTTTGATTGCCAATCAAGAAGTGAAGGAAGTTGCAGCCCTAAACAGTTAGGCAATTGTAACACTTGTATTGCAAGACCAAAAACATCTTGGCCGTACATGAATGCTTTAGCTAAAAAATATTTGAAAGATGATTTCGAAATAGAGTATGTTTCATCATTATTTTCTATAAAACCAATTTTAAAAGACTCCGAAGTAGATGACTCAAGACCAACAATTATAAAAACACATTCCAACAACCCTACTTTTATATCTGTTTTATCAGGAAAAATAAACACAGTTTATGACTTAAACGACATTTTATCAGATGAAAAACATTAAAGAAAATAAATTAATTTCAGCAGTAATATACCTTCATAATAACGAGGAAATTATTGTTTCGTTTATTACAAAAATCGCATCGGAATTAGAGTCTAAATTCGAAAATTTTGAAATAATAATTGTAAATGACTTTTGTACAGACAATTCTATTCAAAAAATTAAAGAATGTGAAATTTTAAAAAACTTTCAGATTTCTATAATTAAAATGAGTTTTCACCAAGGAATAGAGGTGTCAATGACCGCAGGCGTTGATTTGTCTATTGGCGATTTTGTTTATGAATTTGACGACTTAAATATTGATTATGACTTGTCATTAATTTTCGAATCGTATCAATTATTGATTTCAGGTTTTGATATTGTTTCAATATCTCCATTAAAATCAAATTCAACTTCATCAAGTGTTTTTTATAAAATTTATAACTATTTTACAACAAGTGGATATAAAATATCTTCGGATAGATTTAGAATACTATCAAGAAGATCAATAAATAGGGCTTATTCTATCACAAAATCAATTCCTTACAGAAAAGCATTATATGCAAATAGTGGATTGAAAATAAATTCTATAAAATATGCTCCAAATCCATTAAAATTAAAAAACACAAATCTTTTTAGAAATAAAATAGCAATTAATGCGTTAATAATTTATACAAATATTGCTTTTAGAATTTCAATCGGAATTACTTTGTTGTTATTGTTATTTACTTTAGGAACAATTTTTTATACAATTTTAGTGTTTTTTAGCGATAAAAAACCAATCGAAGGTTGGACAACTCTTATGATTTTAATTTCTGCAAGCTTTTCAGGATTGTTTTTTTTAATTGCAATAATTATTAAATATTTGTCGTTATTAGTAGAGTTAGTTCACACAAAAAAGATTTATCTATTCGAAAACATTGAAACAATATAAAAATACTTCAAAAAACAATTGTATTTTATCTAAAAACTTATAAATTTGCAACTTAAATAAATATAAAATTATGAAAACCCGTTTAATACTATTGATTTTAGTTTCTGTCGCTTTTTTTTCTTGTAAGAATGGAGAAACTAAAGAAGGAACTACTCCAGAAACCGAGACAGTTGTTGAAAAAAAGAATACTATAACTTTAAGCAACTATTCTGATTTAAATTGGAAAAATGGAATTGGATTAACTTTCAAAATGTTTATTACCGATAACACTCCTGAAAAATTAGAACTTTTGAAAACAGGAAAACAACTTGAGTT
>JAYVBR010000315.1:0-6947 GCA_043750395.1 Bacteroidota bacterium
ATTACGGAAACAGCAACTTTTTTAGATAATAAAATTAAGAATATATTAGAAGATTTGAAAATTATTTAATGGAAAATATAAAAAAAATAATCCCTTTTGTTACACCATACAAAAGATTTGCAATATGGAATATCTTCTATAATATTTTATATGCTTTATTTAGTACACTTTCGTTTATTGCTTTAATGCCAATGATGCAAGTGCTTTTTGAAACCACAAAAATTGTAAAAAAAGAACCAGTTTGGACAAGCGTTTGGAACATTACAAAATATGGAAAAGAATATTTATATTACAATATTTCGCAATTAGATAAAACAAATGCGCTGATTTTGGTAATTATCTTAATAATTTTCACTTTTCTTTTTAAAAATTTGTTCAATTATTTGGCGTCGTTTAATATGATGCATTTGCAAAATAATGTCTTGAAAGATATGCGAATTCAATTATTCGAAAAAATTATTTCACTACCAATTGGTTTTTATTCAGAACAGCGAAAAGGCGATGTAATGTCAAGAATGCTTGGCGATGTTGGGCAATTTCAAAATACTTTTTTTGTGGTTTTAGAACTTATTGTTCGAGAGCCATTAACTATTTTATTTACCATTATTGCGATGTTCAATATAAGTTTGAAACTAACATTATTTGTGTTTATATTTATTCCAATTTCGGGATTTATTATTTCTAGGTTAGGAAAAAATTTAAAATCGAAATCTTCAAAAGCTCAAGCAGAATCTGGTTATTTTATTTCAATTCTTGAAGAAACATTAAGCGGAATGAAAGTCGTAAAAAGTTATAATGCAGAAAAAACTTTTACCAAAAAATTTACAGATTCAATACTTAGAAATATTAAATTGTCAAATAGTATTGGAAATAAAAACAATTTAGCTTCTCCGTTGAGCGAATTTTTAGGAATTGTTACAATAGCCCTTCTTTTATGGTATGGCGGTCAAATGGTTTTAGTAGATAAAACTCTTGAAGGAGCGGTTTTTATTGTTTATATGGCATTGGCATACAACATTTTAACACCAGCAAAAGCAATTTCAAAAGCATCGTACTCTGTAAAAGCTGGAATGGCTGCGGCAGAAAGAGTTTTGTCTATTTTAGAACACCAAAACCCAATAACAAGTAAAGTTGATGCAATCGAAAAAAACACTTTCGAAGATGTTATTACCCTAAAAAATATAAATTTTAGATACGAAGATGAAAATGTTTTAAAAGATTTTTCGTTAAATGTCAAAAAAGGTCAAACCGTCGCTTTGGTTGGTCAATCGGGTTCAGGAAAAAGTACAATCGCCAATTTATTAACGCGTTTTTATGATGTTAATGAAGGACAAATTGCAATTGATGGAATTGATATTAAAGACTTAAAACTCGATTCTCTTCGAGGTTTACTAGGATTGGTTACTCAAGATTCTATTTTGTTTAATGATACAATCAAAAACAATATATTAATTGGGAAACCAAACGCAACAGATGATGAAGTAATTGAAGCATTGAAAATAGCAAACGCTTTTGAGTTTGTTAACGACTTGCCAAAAGGCATTAACACAAGTATTGGAGATGCAGGAAACAAATTGTCTGGTGGTCAAAAACAACGTTTGTCAATTGCTCGAGCAGTTTTAAAAAATCCACCAATAATGATTCTTGACGAAGCAACATCGGCTTTAGATACCGAAAGTGAAAAATTTGTTCAAGTTGCACTCGAAAATATGATGCAAAACCGAACTTCGATTGTAATTGCGCACCGATTATCGACCATTCAAAAAGCTGATTTAATAGTTGTGATGAAAAAAGGACGAATTGTCGAACAAGGCAAACACGACGAATTGGTTGCAATGAACGGAACATATAATAATTTGGTTACCATGCAGAGTTTTGAGTAAATATTCTAAATAATAGAACAAATTGTACATTAACAATCCAATTATTAAACTTCCTGATGATTCAGACACAATTGTTTGGAAATATCTGGACTTGTCTAAATTTTTAGATTTGTTGCTTTCGCAAAAACTTTTTATGTCTCGATCGGATAAATTCGAAGATCAATTCGAAGGCACTTTTAGCGAACCAACTTTCGAAGAAATCAAGAAATTGTCTAAAGACAATCCAGAGTTTTTAGAATATTATAAAAGCCATCGTGAAAAAGTCGTAGTAAGCAGTTGGCACATTAACGAATATGAAAGTTTCGCAATGTGGCAAATTTTCACTCAAAACAGCGAGGGTTTAGCTATTCAATCAACAATTGGTCGTTTGCAAAACGCATTGAAACCCGAAAAAAATTACAAGCAATTTATCGGCGAAGTCAACTATATAGACTATAAAAAAGAATACATTCCGTTTGATGATTTATTTTTTCCGTTTTTATTCAAACGGAAAAGTTTTCAATATGAACGTGAAGTTCGAATAATTTCTGATACTTCATCAAACAATATTAAAATTAATGATGGTTTGAAAATCGATGTTGACATTTCGCAATTAATCGAAAAAATATACATTCATCCAAAATCCGAAAATTGGTATAAAAATTTGGTTATTGAACTGGTTTCTAAACTTGATTTTAACATCGAAATCGAAAAATCTGATTTAGAAAGCGATATTTTGATATAGAAATCAAAAACTCATCGACAATAAAATATATTTTTTTTACATTCAATTATATAATCAATCAAAATGAAAATTAAAATGATTAAATATATATTAATAATGTTGACTTTTTTGGATTGTAACAATTTAAAAAACCAAATAAAGACCAACGAAAAACTAAACATCGACGATTCCAATATTGCGATATTAGCATTCAAACCAGAATATTATTGGTTGTTTAAAAACGCAAAAAGTACCAACCTGAACAATCAAGAAATTAAAAAAATAGATAAAACTTTAGAATCTTTGGTTTTAAAACACAATAACGAGCAAAAGAAAGAATTTGCAATTTATTTAGCGAAAAAAACAGGCGGTGATTTAACATTAGAAAGATTAACAATCAATTTGTCTGATTACAAACGCCAATATATTGCAGTTTTAAACTCAAAAGGTGAAAAAGAAGTTTGGGTAAATATGCTTTGTAACAACCTTTCTGGAAAATGGCGTACTGAAATAATAGATGTTTCTGATGGCGGAAAATGCTATTTTAATTTGAAAATTAATCTCATTTCAAATAAATATTATTATTTAATGTTTAACGGAGAAGCCTGATTTTTTAATAACTAGCAAACCAAAACACAAGATTAGAAAATATAATATTAGAAGTTATGGTTTTAAACCGGCATAAACTCAGCAGCTTTCCAATCTTTTTCAAGTAAATTAATATAGTTATAATGAATTTTATCATTCTTGTCGAACTTACCATTTTTGTTGGTGTCTTCGACTGCTCTAAAATACAAACGGTTTTTAGAATCAATAATTTTCCAATCTAAAACTTCTTGTACATCGGTAGAGATTTTGGTGAATCTTTGCCCAGAAATATCAGACAAATATAGAGATTTTATGTCGTTGGTATCCAATTTTCCATCCTTGTTAGTATCTGCATCGGCAATTAAATAAACTAAAATTTGTTGTCTTGTTTTTAACGCAATCGTTGGCAAATAGTTTACAGATTGAATCAAAACTGATTTATTGGTCAAAGAAACCAAAGAATCTGAATCGATTTTTTGAAATTTCAGGTTGTACAAATATCCCGTTATTTCATTATCCATAGAATTGGCAACGTTGTAACTAGTTGCTTCTTCTGAACGAGAATCATAAGTTTTACTCGCCCATTCGGAGTTTAAATTGATGTTTCCGACGGGATAAATTAAATAATCGGTCAAATCAAACTGAATTGGCAAACCAGCAACCAAAATTTTAGTTGTGTCTTGTTTTTGTTCTGTTGCTTTTTTATCGGTTTTATTATAACTCAGTTTCGGTTTTTCGGCTTCTTCTTTGCAACTAAAAAACATTAAAATTGATAAAACTGATAGTATTTGGAATAGATTTTTCATAATATTTTTTTTATAAATCTCAAATATTTTGTTTTTAAAAAAATTAAGATTTTTCTTAACTCTATTTAACAAATTTAAAATTAAATTATTTAATAATCAGCAAAACAATAAACAAAAAACTAAAAACAAATAAATTTAAAGTTTCGCCGAAATTTTCAAACTAAAAATTCTGGTTGTCAAATAATTTGGAATCGGTACTTGTCTTTTGCTCTCAGAATCTCGAACCCAAGTGTTTGTAATTGCGTTTTGGTTGTTGAACATATTAAAAATCTCAAATCCTACTGATAAATCTTGAAACTTTTTCAGCCAATGGTTTTCTGCTCTTTTGTTATTTTTTTCTGTGAATACATAACTAAAACCTGCATCTGCTCTTCGATAATCTCTCAATCTCAATTCATATTTATATGGATCAGCATAGCTTGGCGAACCTCCAGGAAGTCCAGTGTTATATACCAAATTCAAATAAACTTTTACACTTGGTATTTTTGGCATAAAATCTTGAAACAAAAGCCCAAACTTTAATCGCTGATCGGTTGGTCTGGCAATAAATCCTTTATCGTTAATATTTTCTTCGGTTTTTAAATAACCAAAACTAATCCAAGAATCTGTACCTTTTACGAACTCACCGTTAAGTCTAAAATCCAATCCTTGTGCGTAAGCAACTGCATCGTTATTGGCAGCATATCTAATTCGGACATTGTCTAAAGTGTAGGTATTGACATTGGTCATCGATTTATAATAAGCTTCGGAAACTAATTTAAATGGTCGTTTCCATAGTTTGAAACTATAGTCGTTGCCCAAAACAAAATGTATTGATTTCTGCGTTTTTACATTGGGTTGCACTACTCCATTGAAATCTCGTAATTCTCTATAAAATGGTGGTTGCGCATACAATCCGCCAGAAACTCTAAAAATCATGTCTTGATTCCAATCGGGTTTTATTGCAAATTGAAACCTTGGACTAAAAACAATTTGAGATTTACCATCGATATTTCTTCCAGAAACTTGCCAACTTTGAGCTCGAATTCCTGCATTGTACCAAACTTTGGAATTTCCTAAAACGTCTCTCCTACTCCACTGAAAATAGGTTGAAAATCTATTTATTTTCGTAAGATTTTTTGCTCTCAAATTTTGATATGGTGCCAATGGTCCAAAATAAGGATTATAGGGTTGATCATTTTTTGGCAAACTCGTCAATGGCGGATTTAATGAAAAACCAGCCGAATCGATAACTTCGTATTCTCGAACTCTATCCTTTATATCTTCGTGGGTAACTTTTGCACCCCATTCGAATTGATTTCTATTTCGTTCGTGAAAACCTTTTAATTCGGCATTGAAAATTACTGCATCTAAATCGTTTCTTGCGTGAGTTAATTGTGAACCTGCACCAGTTGCAAATTTTACATCGCCGAAAGTTTCGGAACCTAAATTGGTATCGACCTCACCGATAGAATAATTGGCATTTATGTCAAAATATTCTTGTTCTTGCGTGTTAAAAATAGAGGTTATAAATTTGAAATTATTGTTGTCATTGACTTTAAAAGCAGCTTTTAATGCACCGAAAAAAGTTCTGTATTTGTCTTTTTCTTGTCCATCATAATCTATTAAAACAACTCTTGGCTCTTCGATTGATCCAAATGTAGTTTGTCTAGATAATGGTTCAAAATCATAAGTGTTTTGGGAAATATTGCCTAAAAAACTAAATTGAAATTTAGTTGAATAATTAAAATTTACATTGGTTTGAACGTCAGCAAATGTCTGATTATATTTTGATTCGACATCTGTACTTCCTACCAAAAACTGGTTGTTTCTGTAACGAACGCCTGTTATTGCATTCCACTTTTGATTTTTAGAAACATTGTCCATCGATGCGCTAGCGCCAAGAAAATTAGCTTCGGCTGTTGCTCCAAATTTGGTTGGCGTTCGATAAGTTATATCTAAAACCGATGATAATTTATCGCCATATTTGGCTTGAAAACCACCTCCTGAAAAGTCAACATTTTGAACTAAATCGGTATTTGTAAAACTCAATCCTTCTTGTTGACCAGATCGAACTAAAAATGGTCTGTAAACTTCGACTTCATTAACATATACCAAATTTTCGTCATAATTTCCGCCACGAACTGAATATTGTGTACTCAATTCGTTGTTAGAATTTACGCCTGGCAATGTTTTTAGAATGTTTTCGACACCGCCATTTCCTCCTGGCACTTTTCGAATCATTACAGGATCGATTGTTGTAATTCCCTTAAAAGTTTTTAATCGGCTTGTTAGAATAAGTTCGCCCATTTCTTCGGCTCTGTCATTCAAAACAGGATTTAATTCTAAATCTTCATTGGGTTTTAACTCAACTATTGCAGTTGTTTTTTTTAACGAAACGTGAGAAAAAACGATTGACACTTGTTTATTAGCATCGATTGTTAATTGATAAAAACCATTTTCATTGGTCAAGGTTTTAGTTTTTCCATCGGTAACATTGACTTTATCGACAGGTTGTTGGTTTTCGTCTAGAACAATTCCTTTTACACGAGCCGTTTGTGCAAAATTGATATTATAAAAAAGGAATAAAATGAGAGCAATTATTGTGTTTGTTTTCAAAAGAATATTATAAATTTTATTTTAATTTTTTATTTTAATAAGTCAAAATATGAAGATTTATAATTATTTTGTCTTGGTTTCTGATATTAAAAATGAAGTTTCAAAGATACTAGAATTTCCAACATTATCAACAACTACTAATTTTAAATCGTTTTTTCCAACAATTGCATTTCCATCAGAAAATTTATAGGTCAAACGCTTTTGTTTGTATTCATATTCAAAAAGAATCCATTTTCCGTTCAAAAAACCATTAAATGTATTAATTCCAGAAACATCATCAGATATTTTAAAATTTATTGTTTTGTCATTAGAAACATCTTTGCCTTCAATTACTTTCAAAATATTTATTTTTGGAGCAATCAAATCTTC
>JAYVBR010000316.1:0-6946 GCA_043750395.1 Bacteroidota bacterium
CTTGGACTAGCAGGAAAAGCAATAACTGTTTTGGCTTCTGGATTTTTAGCTCCAGCGGTTAACAGCAATGGTCCAGCATTTGGATTGTGGGTTGCTCTAAATACTGGTGGACCATTGGTTCCATTGCCAACAGGACCTTTGTCATTAGCAAGTTTTAGTTCTAAAAACATTGGAATTTATCCAAATCCTGTTTCAAATATCTTAACTATTGATTTACCTTTTGCCTACGAAAAAGCCAATTACAGCATTATCGATTTAGGTGGAAGATCTATAAAATCAGCGGATTTCACTAGTCAAATTGATGTTTCTAGCTTGTCTAACGGAATGTATATTTTGAATTTAGGAATTGATGGTGTTAATTATGGACAGAAAATTATTGTGAATAAATAGTTTTTAATAATTAATAAATTTTAGAACCCTCAAAAAATATTTTTTTGAGGGTTTTTTCTTAATTTTTTATTTTAAATTTCTTTTTAGTTGGTAATCATATATAAACAAGCAAGCTAAAACAATAGTAAATCCACCAACAATTATTGATGAAAGATGAAAAAATGCTTCTCCAAACTCTTTACTTTCACCAAAACACTGCACTTCGATACCTCGAATATCCTTTTCCAATATCGCCTTCATAAGTGGAGTTTGTAAACGCCAAATATTCTGGCACAAAGTCCTAAATAAAATAATAAAATTGGAATATAAAATATCAACAAAAGGATTTTAATGACTTTCATAATTTAAAGTATTTTTTTTATTGCACTTTATTTAATTCAAAAAAAGGAATTTAAATACACTAATAAAAATACAATAATAGTCATAAATACAGCAAAAATTAACGCTGTATTTCTTAAATTAATTTGTTTTCGAGTGTTAAATTTATGAATTTCCCAATATAAAAAAGCAAGAAATATAATTGAAAAAATTAAACTTAGTTCAAAAAATCTATCAATTTCAGACATAAAACAGAAACCGTCTTCTTGTATATATTTTGGCAAAGTGTAAAATGCTCCAAAATAAAATGTTATAATTGGAATTGCAAAAAATAAAGTTCTAAATAATATGTATTGTATTATTTTATTTTTCATATTGTTTGCTTTTATGCATTGTTTAAGTTTTTGATGATTACTAGAAATTTCACACTTAATTTATAAATTTAAGGTCATACATCGCGAGCTATATAAAATAAAAATAAATTTTGATGAAAAACAAACTAGTGAAATCGAAAAAATAAAGTACACGCACCAATAGATTATTTACATATTTTTCAATTTTAAAACTAGCAAATTTTCAAAACTATTTAGGGAATTATTAGGGGATTATGAACAATAAAAAATCCTAAATACTTGAAAATAAAGCATTTAGGATTTTATAAAGTTGGTCTACTAGGACTCGAACCTAGAAAGACTGCACCAAAAACAGTTGTGTTACCATTACACCATAGACCAATATGTTTAATTAAGCGAGTGCAAATTTAATATATTTTTAATTTAATACAAACCTTTTTTGAAAAAAATTTAAAAAAATATTTTTTGTAACATTTTAAATATTTTAAAGTCTTTCTATTCAGATTAAATTAGCAATTAGATTATTCAGAAATTCAGATAAATTTTTGTTATTCTAAGGTGCGTTTAACAAAAAAATAGTTTCTTTGTAGCTGGTTTAAAATTCTTTTTTAAAATATTTATGACAACATTTGACTTCAAAAAATGGAATACAATAACTGGTTGGCTGGTTTTTGCAATTTCACTTATAACTTTTACGCTAACCGTCGAACCAACAATGAGTTTTTGGGATTGTGGCGAATACATTTCGACAGCTGCAAAACTTGAAGTTGGACATCCGCCAGGCGCACCATTGTTCCAAATGATGGGTGCATTTTTTGCAATGTTTGCATTTGGCAAAGAAAATATTGCATTAATGGTCAATATGATGTCGGTTTTTTCATCTGCATTTACAGTTTTATTTGGTTTTTGGTCATCGACAATAATCCTAAAAAATATGATTTCCTCATTTTCAGAGATTGATAAAAACGGATATATTGCAATTCTTGGTAGCGCAACTGTTGGCGCACTAGCATTCACATTTTCGGATAGTTTTTGGTTCAATGCCGTCGAAGCCGAAGTTTATGCAATGGCAACATTACTAATTTCGTTGCTTTTTTGGTTGGGTTTGCGTTGGCAACAAGAAATGAACACACCACGCGGAAACCGTTGGTTGTTGTTAATTTCGTTAGTTGTTGGATTGTCATTTGGAGTACATTTTATGGCATTATTAACAATTCCATCAATCGGATTGTTATATTATTTTAAGAATTATAAAACAATAACTATCAAAAATTTTATTGTTGCAAATATTGTTGTAGTTGCAGTTTTGTTATTTATTTTCAAATTATTATTGCCTTTGACAATGTCAATATTTGCCAAAAGCGAAATATTTATGGTCAATAGTTTCGGATTACCATTCAATTCAGGAACAATATTATTTACAGTTTTCTTAATTGCTAGTTTTTATTTTGGATTAAAATATACCAAACAAAAAGGTTTTGTAAACATCAACACAATGATTCTTTGTGTTTTATTTGTACTAATCGGATTTTCAACTTGGATAATGTTACCAATTCGTGCCAATTCAAATACGCCAATTAATGAAAATAAACCTTCAGACGCAGCCGAAGTTTTGGCTTATTACAACCGAGAACAATATGGCGAAAATCCCTTATTTTATGGTTCGCAATACACCGATTTATTTGTTGGTTTAGACGAAGACACACCATTTCTTGACGATAAAATAAATTACGATCGTGATTATAAAACTGGAAAATATGTAATTGTAAACAATTATAAAAACGCCAAACAAAACTCAAGTGATACACACAAAACTGTACTTCCAAGAATGTGGAGTACTGATAATGCCGAGAATTATATGGCTTATTCAGACGAGTTAAAGTTCGAAATTAATCCAACTTATGACTACGAACAAGATTTGGCAGGTTACGGAATTGACCTCGAAAAACTAACCGAAGAGCAACACGATCAAGCATTAGAACAATTAAAATCCGAAATTGTAAAAACAGTTCAAGAATTTAGAACTGCGCGTGCAAAAGGCGATGTAGACAACGAAGATTATATCAAATTTATTAAAAGTTATAAAGATTATTTAATTGTCGAAAAACCATCAACTGCTGATAACATTGGGTTTATGTTCGATTTTCAGTTTGGTTATATGTATGTTCGGTATTTATTTTGGAATTTTGTAGGTCGCCAAAGCGATGAACAAGGTCGCGCTGATAATTTAGACGGGAATTGGTTGTCAGGAATTAAATTTATAGACGAATTACACCTGGGTTCGCAGTCAGATTTGCCAAGTGATGTTTTAAATAATAAAGGAAGAAATACTTATTTTTTCTTGCCTTTTATTCTTGCTTTAATAGGTATTTTTTATCACGCCAAGAAAGATATAAAAAGTTTTTATGTAGTAATGATTCTGTTTTTAATGACAGGAATTGCATTGAAAATATACCTAAACGAACGACCATTCGAACCTCGCGAGCGCGATTATGCGCTAGTTGGTTCGTTTTATGTTTTCGCAATTTGGATAGGTTTTGGCTGTTATGCAATTTACGATTTTGTCAAGAATTACTTGCAACCCAAAATCGCTGGACCAATTGCAATTGCGGTTTGTTTTCTTGCAGCCCCAGTGCTTATGGCAACTCAAAACTGGGACGATCACGACCGTTCTGGCAAGCGAACCGCCGTTGCATTGGCAAAAGCTTATTTAAGTTCTTGCGATAAAAATGCCATTCTTTACACAATTGGCGACAACGATACTTTCCCGCTTTGGTATATGCAAGAAATTGAAGGTTACCGGACTGATATTAAAATAAATTGCACCAGTCTTTTTATGACCGATTGGTATGTTGATCAAATGAAAAACAAGACTTACGAATCTGACGGATTGCCAATATCATTCAAATATGACCAATATGTTGGTGATAAACTAGATTTTGTAATTCAGAAAAAACTTACAGAAGAACGCTTAGATGTTAAAGATTTTATTAAATTTATAAAACTTGAAGATCCAAAGGCAATGGTCGAAATGGAAAACGGCATTAAATACCACTTTTTCCCCACCGATAAAATCAGAATTCCTGTTGATAAAGAAACTATTATTAGAAACAATGTTGTCAATCCTAAAGATTATGATTCGATTGTACCTTTTATAGATATTGATTTCAAAGAAGGTGGCATTTATAAAAACCGACTAATGATGCTAGATATTTTTGTGAATAATAACTGGAAACGCCCAATATATTTTTCGCCTGGAGCATTTGGCGATGACGATTATATCTGGATGAAAGAATATTTGCAACTCGAAGGAATGGTTTATAAATTGGTTCCGATAAAAACTCCAATTCCAGAAAATGCAAGTCTTGTCGATATGGGAAGAATCGATTCTGAAATAATGTATAAAAAAGTTATGGCTTGGGATTGGGGCAATTCTGATGGCGATATTTATCACGATGTCGAAACCCGTCGCGAATGTATTTCATACAGAACAAACCTTGGCAGATTAATGGAACAACTGATTCTTGAAGGTCAAAACGGCAAAGCCAAAAGAGTTATTGAACTGGCAATGACCAAAATGCCATTCGAAAAATTTGGATATTACACCGCACTAGAACCTTTTGCAAATGGTTATTATAAAATCGGCGAAAAGCAAAAAGCCAGAGAATTATTGTCCAAATTAATGGATAAATACATAGAACAACTTAAGTTTTATGGTAATATGGAATCGAGAGAGCAAAACAGCATTCAAATCGAAATTCAACGTGCCTTGATTTATTACAAAAGTTTACTCGAAATTGCTAAAGAACAAAAAGACAAAGAGTTTTTCAATAAAAACAAACCAACTTTTGTAACTTTCAATAAAACATTTGAACGATTTGGAATTGAAGATGATTTGTAAGTTTTAAAAAATTATAGTTTGGCTAAAGCCAGTGAAAAGTTCTTAGAAGTTCATCCAGCTGAAGCTAAGGGTAATTGAAGTTGTATTAAATATATTGAAGAGTGAAATCAAATATGTTTCAATTGTTACAAATTTCAAAAATCTGAATTTTAAAGAACTTGTTTCAGTTTTTTGAATTTCTATAAAGAAATATTTGATTTTGTGTTGTCTAATTGAAATCAAATATGTTTCAATTGCCACAGGATCAACCCAATGTTATTAAGTTAAGAGAAATTTCTATATCTATTTGTCATTTCGACGATAGGAGAAATCACATAACGTGAGCAATTAATGTGATTTCTCCTATCGTCGAAATGACAAAAAAAGCTTAAATTAATGACATTAGGTTTCAATCTGTGAATTTTAAATTTGTTTTAAATTATAATGTTGAATTCAAATATGTTTCAATTGCCACAGGTTTCAACCTGTGAATTTTAAAATTTGTTTTTAAATTATAATGTTGAAATCAAATATGTTTCAATTGCCACAGGTTTCAACCTGTGGGTTTTAAATTATTCATTTGTTGGCTTTAGCCAAAATAAATATTCTAAAATTATGCCATTTGTAAAAGTTTATATTCATTTTGTATGGTGTACAAAAAACCGAATTCCTTATCTTCAATCACTAGATTTAAGAAATAAAATGTGGAATCATATTAAAGAAAACGCTTTAAAAAAAGAAATCCATATTGATTTTGTAAATGGTTATAATGATCATTGTCATTGTTTAGTTTCTTTAGGTACAGATCAAACAATTAGCAAAATAATGCAATTAATTAAAGGCGAATCAGCATTTTGGTTCAATCAACAAAATTATATTTCTGAAAAATTCCAATGGCAAGATGAATATTATGCAATGTCGGTTTCTCAATCAGCAATTGAAAAAGTTAGAAATTATATAAAAAATCAAGAAGAACATCATAAAAAGAAAACATTTCAAGATGAGCAGAAAGAAATAATCGAAAAATATGGATTCCAAAAATTTATTAATAAAAAATGAAATTCTACTGGATAAAAACTCATTCTATTATTAAAAAAATATTCTCGAATTATGTCTGGGATATTCCTAATAATGAAAACCAAGTTTATTTGACTTTTGACGATGGACCAACTCCAGAAGTTACCAATTGGGTCCTAGATCAATTAAAAAAATACAATGCTAAAGCAACTTTTTTTTGTATTGGAGACAATGTAGAGAAGAATCCAGAAATTTATGAGAACTTAATAGATCAAGGGCATTCGATTGGTAATCATACATTTAACCATTTGAATGGTTGGAAAACTAATAATAAAGAATATATAGAAAACACTTTAATGTGTGAAAATCTAAAGTCTGAAATTTGCAATCTTAAATCTAATTTATTCCGTCCACCGTATGGCAAAATAAAACCATCACAGTCAAAAGAATTACAAAAATTAGGTTACAAAATAATAATGTGGGATGTTTTAAGCGCTGATTTTGACACAACCATTTCGCCTGAAAAATGTTTAGAAAACGTTTTATTTAATTTAAAATCTGGAAGTATAATTGTTTTTCACGACAGTATTAAAGCATTCAAAAACTTAGAATATGCTTTGCCAAGAACTTTAGAATTTTTAAATAAAAAAGGATTTATTTGCGAGGAAATTATTTGAAAATATTCTCTAAATAATTAAAAACTACAATTGTTCTTGCACCAAACTTATGATTGTGTTGGCATCGAGTTCGCCAGATTGTCTCCACATCATTTGACCATCTTTATAAATCATTAGCGTAGGCAAACCTTTGATTCTTAACGCTTCGGCTAATTCTTGATTTTTATCAACATCAATTTTAATTACTTTGGCTTTATCGCCCAAAGCTGCTGCAACATCGCGAATTACTGGATGCATTGATATTGAAGGCTCGTTCCAATCGGTGTAAAAGTCGATTAAAACTGGTGTTTGTGCGCTTATAAGTTCTCCGA
>JAYVBR010000317.1:0-6941 GCA_043750395.1 Bacteroidota bacterium
ACCAATGGGAACCGCAAGAAGACATTTATTGGGGACCAGAAAAAGAATGGTTGGGCGACGAGCGTTACACAGGCGATCGTGAACTCGAAAATCCGCTTGGTGCAGTCCAAATGGGATTAATTTATGTAAACCCGCAAGGGCCAAACGGCAATCCTGACATTCTAGGTTCGGCTCGTGACATTCGCGAAACTTTTGGTAGAATGGCAATGAATGATGAGGAAACGGTTGCTTTGGTAGCTGGCGGACACACATTCGGAAAAATGCACGGTGCTGCAGATCCTGATGTATATGTTGGTGCAGAACCAGAAGGCGCACCAATCGAAATGCAAAGCTTGGGTTGGAAAAACACATTTGAATCTGGCAAAGGCGAACATACAATTACCAGCGGCTTAGAAGGTGCTTGGACAACTACTCCAACTAAATGGAGCAATAATTATTTCGAAAACTTGTTTGGTTTCGAATGGGAATTGTTCAAAAGTCCAGCTGGTGCACACCAATGGAAACCTAAAAATGATGGCGGTGCAGGAACAGTTCCAGATGCGCACAATTCTGCAAAAAGTCACGCTCCGGTTATGACAACTGCCGATTTAGCTTTGCGTTTTGATCCAGAATATGAAAAAATTTCAAGACGTTTCCACGAAAATCCTGATCAATTAAAAGATGCTTTTGCTCGTGCTTGGTACAAATTAACGCACAGAGATATGGGACCAATCGAAAGATATTTAGGTCCAGAAGTTCCAACCGAAGAATTGATTTGGAACGATCCAATTTCTAAAAATACTTCTTCGAATATTGATGCTAATGATGTTAGTACTTTGAAATCTAAAATTTTAGAATCTGGATTGTCAGTGTCAGAAATGGTTGCAACTGCCTGGTCATCAGCATCGACTTTTAGAAATTCTGACAAGCGTGGTGGTGCAAATGGTGCAAGAATTGCATTAGAACCACAAAAAAATTGGGAAGCTAATAACCCTGAGCAATTGGCAAAAGTTCTTGAAGTTTTAAAAGGAATTAAATCTTCATTCAATATAAATGGAAAACAAGTTTCGTTGGCAGACTTGATTGTTTTGGCTGGAAATGTTGGAATTGAAAAAGCTGCTGCAAATGGCGGAAATTCAGTAAATGTTCCTTTTACAGCTGGTCGTGGAGATGCAACACAAGCACAAACCGATGTTGCTTCATTCAAAGTTCTTGAACCAAAAGCTGATGGTTTTATAAATTATAAAAAAGCAATTCACACCGTTTCTGCCGAAGAAATGTTGGTTGACAAAGCACAATTAATGACTTTGACTGTTCCAGAAATGACAGTTTTAGTTGGTGGAATGAGAGTTCTAAATACTAATTTTGACCGTTCAACAAAAGGTGTTTTCACAAATAAACTAGAAACTTTATCGAATGATTTTTTCTTGAATTTGTTAGATATGAATATAACTTGGAAAGCAATAAACGATTCGCAAAACGAATTTTCTGGCAGCAATCGTACAACTGGAACAGCAAAATGGACGGGTTCTAGAGTTGATTTAATTTTCGGATCAAATTCTGAATTGCGTGCAATTGCCGAAGTTTATGGTTGTTCAGATTCTAAAGAACAATTCGTAAATGATTTTGTTGCCACTTGGAACAAAGTTATGAATTTAGGACTTTATTAAAAAACAATGATAATTTCAATTGTAATATCAATTTGAAATAATATGTAAAAACCGCAATTAAATTCAAGATTTGTTGCGTTTTTTTGTTTAACTTTTTTATAATAAGATTAAACTATACTTAAATAGGATAAAAATATTAAAATTATTTGTTTGGATATTTATTAATCATAAATTTGCAAAAAATTAAAAAGATATATTATGTCATTAGTAGGAAAAAAATTTCCAAGTATTGTAGTAGATGCCATTTCAGAAATGGGAGACAATTTAAAAATTAATGTTTTTGAAGAAGCAACATTAAAGAACAAAAAAGTGCTTTTATTCTGGTATCCAAAAGATTTTACTTTCGTTTGTCCAACCGAGCTTCACGCTTTTCAAAGCGCTTTACCAGAATTTGAAAAAAGAGATACGATCATTATTGGTGCTTCTTGTGATACTAACGAAGTACATTTTGCCTGGTTGAATACTCCAAAAAACAATGGTGGAATTGAGGGCGTAACTTATCCAATAATTGCAGATACTAATAGAAATTTATCAAATATACTTGGAATTTTAGATATTGATTCAACTACTTACAGCGAAGAAACAGATTCTATAATTGTTGAAGGTTCAAATGTAACTTTTAGAGCAACTTATTTAATCGATGAAACTGGAAAAATTTTCCACGAAAGCGTCAACGATATGCCTTTGGGTAGAAATGTTAATGAATATTTGCGAATGATTGATGCCTACACCCACATTCAATTGAAAGGCGAAGTTTGTCCTGCAAATTGGGAATCTGGTAAAGATGCAATGAGTGCAGATAGAAAAAGTACAGCCGAATATTTATCATTAAATTAATAAAACAAGCTTTTTAAATACAATATCAAGTTTAATTATTTGATATTGTATTTATTTTTAAATTATAAATTAATAATAACAATATGTTGATAGAGTTAAACGAAGACAAATTGAACAATTTGGTTGAAAATAATGAAAAAGTTGTAGTTCAATTTTCTGCGTCGTGGTGCGGAAATTGTCGTATAATGAAGCCTAAATTCAAAAAATTAGCTTTAGAAAATGAAAATGTGACATTTGTAATCGTTGATGCTGAAAATGCACCAGAGTCAAGAAAACTCGCCGATGTTTCTAATTTACCAACATTTGCTACATTTGTAAATGGCAGATTAGTTAATGAAACTCAAACTAATAAAACTGATGTCTTGATTAATTTGGTTAATGAAATTTTGTAACTATGAAACTTCCAATAATTAAACATTTATCGCAATTTATTGAAGAAAACGATCAAGATTATATAGTTGAATCAATAGAAGTTCTTGAATCTTTAACTGAGGTATCATCGCTAAAAGACGAAGAACTAGATGTTATTGGTGAACTTATTTCTAATATGTATGGTGCACTCGAGGTTCACAAAATGACTAAAAATGGAATCGATAAAAAAGAAGCACTTAATACCTTTATGAAAAGAGTTTTAGGCTCAATAAATCAATAAGTTAACACTAAAAATATTAAAAATCGCAATTAAATCTTAGATTTGTTGCGATTTTTTAATTAAATAATTTTATGGAAATAATTATAATTTCTATTGTTGCTTTCTTTACAGCAATTCTAACTTTTTTTTCAGGATTTGGATTAGGCACTATTTTAACACCTGTAATGATGGTATTTTTTCCAGTAGAAATAGCAATTGCACTTACAGGAATCGTTCATTTTTCGAATAATATTTTCAAATTATTTTTGGTTGGCAAGAATTTTAATAAAGACATTTTACTTCGATTTGGAATTCCTGCTGTGATTTTTGCATTTATTGGCGCATCACTTTTATTATTGATCCCAAATCAAGAACCAATTTACACCTATATATTGTTCGGGAAAGTTTTCGAAATATTTGTTATCAAATTAATAGTAGCTGTATTAATGATATTTTTTGCGGTAATCGATTTAATTCCATATTTTAATAATTTGCAATTCAGCAAAAACAAATTACCAATTGGTGGCGCGTTTAGTGGTTTTTTCGGAGGATTAACTGGTGCACAAGGTGCATTGAGAAGTGCTTTTTTAATTCGCTCTGGAATGACTAAAGAAGCATTTATTGGTACAACGGTTGTGATTTCGTGCTTTGTAGATTTAACTCGTTTGAGCGTTTATTCCACTCGATTAATGCAAATTGATTTAAAAGAAAATCTGTTGTTAATAACAATTGCGATACTTTCGGCAATTTCTGGAGCATTTATTGGCAACAAATTATTAAAGAAAGTTACGTTAGCATTTTTGCAAAAAACAGTTGCAATTATGTTGGTAATCATTTCTTTAGCTTTAGGATTGGGTTTGATTTAGATTGCAAACAAACTTTTATAATTTTTCCAATAAGCATAAATTAAAAAAACATTTCCAAAGAAAATAAAAATGGCTAATGGCAAACTTTCTGGTATTAAAAAGTAATTTATCATCAAAATATTGAATGTTACTGGCAGAATTACAATGTTTGCTAAAGTGACAAATTTGTTAGTTACAAACGCCAAACCACAGATAAGTTCTATAGCTTTTGCTAATGGCATTAAATAACTCGAAGCAACAATTCCAACCTGAAAAGCTTTGAAAGCAGCTGTAGATTCTGTTTCTGGAGCCATTTTCAGAAAAAATAACATCGAAGCATAAACATAAATCAAACCAAGTAGTGTACGAATAATAATTGTAGCTATTTTCATAATTTTGGAAATTTAAAATTTATATCCAAAGTTAGTATTTTTATAACAAACTAATAATCAATAATTTATATTTAACCATAAAAAAACAATAAATTACTTGTTATGATTTTTTTAATTTATTTTCATTAATAAAATCATTGCAATAATTTTTTATCATTTCTCGAACCGTTCTAAATTCTTTTAAAACTTCAATTTCGTTTCCTATTGCTTTTGCAGGATCTGGAAAATTATAATGCAATTTAACAGCTTTTGATGGAAAAAAAGGGCACCGTTCTTTGGCGTTATCGCAAACTGTTATTACATAATCGAAATCGATATCAAAATATTCATCAATATTATTAGATGTGTTTTTCGAAATATCAATTTCAATTTCTTGCATAATAGCAACTGCTTTTGGATTAACGCCGTGTGTTTCGACACCAGCTGAATATATTTTAACATAATTAGAATTGGTTAAATCTTCTAAAAAACCTTGAGCAATTTGGCTTCGGCAACTATTTCCTGTACAAAGAACTAAAATATTTTTCATAATATCAGATTTATACCAATAACCAAATTAAATTTAAAATCGTAAATTTTAAGTCAAAATGACCATCAATAATTTGCAAAACAGTAATCGATAAAATTATTATTATCGGTTTTTTATATTTTATAAAATGCTCTTTCATAATTAACAACAACTTGAATTTGGTGTGCAACATTCAACAATTTGTGTTTGCAAATCACTCATTTTTACTTTTACTTTTTCTAGTGGAAATGCACAAGAATCTTTGGCTAAACAATCGGTTTGTTTATTGGTTAATTGCAATTTATTATTAATAAAATCCAATCCAAACTTGCCAATTGTTTCTTGTTGGTATTCGATTTCAAGTTCTAAATCTTCGCCTTGAAAAACATTTTCAGTCGAATTGATTATTTTTACAATCATTTTTGGATCTAATCTGTGCCAATAATCGACCGAAGTCCAAAGTTGCAAAGTTGCAGTTTTCACAATTCGAAAGGTATTGCCACAATCGGTAAAATTTTTGGTTGTCATTCCGACTTCGGTAATATGGAAATGTGTAGGTATTTGATCACCATTTGGTAAATATAAATTTAGAGTTTCAAGATTTTGAAGATGGTTTTTGAATTCAGATAGTTTCATATAATTTTAAATTTATAGATTTTAGTTTGTAAAAATTAACAACATTTAACTTCGAGTTTATTTTCTAAAACATTGAAATATTTTCCAAATTTAGATAAAGTTTCTGCATTCAAACAATAGCAAATAGAAGTTCCTTCAATGCTTCCTTTTATAATTTTGGCGTTTTTTAATTCTTTAAGATGTTGAGAAACTGTTGGTTGTGCCAATGGCAAATGATTAACAATATCTCCGCATATACAAGAATCGACAGACAATAAGTATTCAATAATTGCAATTCTAGCTGGATGCGAAATTGCTTTAAATAAAACTGACATTTCGTTTTGACTATCCGTAAATTGTTCTGTTTTAGAAACTCCCATTTTATATATTAATATATTGCAATATTACGATATAAAAATTCAATAAAAAAATGTTTTCCAACAAATTTGTAGATAACTTCTAATAACTCTAAAAAATGTTCAATATAAAAATCAATTAATCTAATTATATTTGTCGAGTCTAATTTTAAAACTCAAAATGAAACCAAACACACAACAACTACAAGATTTTACACAACAAGTTCGTAGAGATATTCTTCGAATGGTTCATGCAGTCAATTCGGGTCATCCTGGCGGATCTCTTGGTTGCGCCGAATTTTTAGTAGCACTCTATCAAAATTTAATGGATAGAAAACCAGGTTTTGAAATGAACGGAATTGGCGAAGATTTATTCTTTTTATCAAACGGTCACATTTCGCCAGTTTTTTATAGTGTTTTAGCAAGAAGCGGTTATTTTCCAATCTCAGAATTGGCAACTTTTCGTAAAATAAACACGCGTTTGCAAGGACACCCAACAACACACGATCATTTGCCTGGAGTTCGCATTGCATCTGGTTCTTTAGGTCAAGGATTATCGGTTGCAATCGGTGCAGCACAAGCCAAAAAATTGAATAATGATTCGAATTTGGTATACACGCTTCACGGAGATGGAGAATTGCAAGAAGGTCAAAACTGGGAAGCAATTATGTACGCATCTGCTAAGAAAGTTGACAACCTTATTTCAACTATCGATTTAAACGGAAAGCAAATCGACGGTACAACCGATGAAGTTTTGAATATGGGAAGCATTCGAGCAAAATTTGAAGCTTTTGATTGGATTGTTATTGACATTAAAGACGGAAACAATATTGATGCGATTATTGCTGGAATGAATGATGCAAAATCAAAAACTGGAAAAGGAAAACCAGTTTGTGTTTTATTACATACCGAAATGGGTAATGGTGTTGATTATATGATGTACAGTCATGCTTGGCACGGAAAAGCACCGAATAACGAGCAATTGGAAAATGCTTTAAATCAAAATGCTGAAACTTTAGGAGATTATAGCCCCCAAACTCCAGAAAGTGGAACAGTACTTGAAGCCATTCAAATTACAGATAAAACAGTTAATGGTAATAATGTTGCT